>NZ_JAXUHN010000034.1:0-36704 GCF_035916875.1 Methylomicrobium sp. Wu6 | reverse complement strand
AGATGAACAAAAGCCTATCGGATATTTGATGACACAACGACGCGTCGTTAAGTCGACGCGTATCCGGACTTTCAGTCCGTAAATCAAACCCACCGGCTTTCAGCCGGTGGTTGTTTAGTGGGCTGGAAGTGAGAGTTTCAAATCAGAGGCAAGTAGAATGTCGTGCGAGCCATTTATTTTCGCCCCACGAGGTTAAGCTTGCCGGCGCCTAAGGCTTGCGGCAAGCTCAATACGAACTGAATTTTTTCTGCGAGGGGCAAGTTAGTCCCTAATCGCGCAGCAAAGCATTCCTGCCGTCTTCCTTATGCCGAACGTACCCCAGTATCCACATCTGGTACATCGACACGCACCACATGTAGGCGAACGACACGCCCATGCCGCTGCCGGCTAAAATGACAAAGATCGCGAAGTGCGGCGAAAGTTTGGTTAGCCACCAGGAGGCGATGTCGACCAGCAGGAACAAATAAGGCATCACGATCGCCAGGTATTTGTATCGTTTCGTCACGCCGGTGCTGAAACTGAAGATCAGGCCGACGAACATGAAGATGAAACTGATGCCGAAGATGTGGATGTGCGAGACCCGGACCAGCGCTTCAAAGGTCGCGCCGGTGTTGGTCTCCGTGTATTTTTTTAAGTTCTCGAAAGTGCTGAAATCCGGCAATGACCCGGCGTTGGCGTTATGGCACATCACACAGTGATCGTCGATGATCGGCTTGATATAGACCGTGTATTCCTGTTGGTCCGCACCGTCGCGAACCCATTGAATGATTCGGAAACGGTCCTCGTCCGGCGCGTTGGCCTTCATCGAGCCGTTCAATTTACCTTCCAGTGTGGAACTTGAGCGGTCGCCGTAGTAGCTATACACGATGTCGTCGAACGACAGGCCGAATTTGCCATCGGCCATGCCGTGCGTAAACAGGATCTGAGTCAGCGCCATCAGATAGCCGACTGCGACAGTCGTCAAATAGCCGCTGAACAACAGCTTTATCGAGGTCGAAAAGCTGACCAGGTTGATCCCTTTGAGCGGATGGTCGTGGGCGTTGGGGGGAGTGTTGGTTTCCATATCGCAGGTGATGAGGGTAGTTAAAAAGCCGGTCCAAACTTCGCGGTAAGACGGCAAAAAAGCGGAAACGGGCGTTCCGAAAGAAAATCCCGGCGGTGAACGGGAAGGCGGTTATTATAGTTTTTATGCCTCGATCCAATTTACTCGACAGACCTTGCGAAACGATGAAGGTATTAGAGTGATTAGCCGGAGTCTTCCGAAGACGTGCGCTTGGCGGCTGTCTTGGTTAAAGCGAAATCAAATTATGTCTGATGGTTTGATGAATATTTTGATTTTTAATATGCCGAACGTCTGCGCTCCTCGAATTTACAGACGGATTGGCAATCAAACCGGATCTACTGGCTTTTATCATACACGATGGGCCGCTCGGAGAAAACAAAAAGATGATAAAGAGTCAGGAAATTGTGGCTGGGAAAAGCGGGGGTAGGGCGCAGTTGCCAAATTTGGCCTTCGGTTGGCGGAAAATTATCCTTGTTGCTAGAATAGAGATTATGAATTAGCCCGAGCAGGCGGTGCGGTCCAGACCGGCAAGATTGCGCTGGCCGCTCCAGGCAGGATTTTTCTGAGCGGCTATGAACCTCGTTCTTGTATTCGCAAAATGAGGTAAGTCTACAGCCCGTGTTGATAGAAACTATGATCCATTATTTCCCTCTTTGTCTCTACAACCTTCGCCGCCCTTACGGTTCAGGCATATTTCCGCAAGCGCTGTTGGGCTTTTCGGCGATGGCTCGATTACGAGCTCATGATGCAAGCCATCGCCACCCGGTCCGCGCAAGCTATTTTTTCGCAGTCATCGCTTCCCAGCCGCCGCCCAAGGCTTTGTAAACGGCGACCAGCGCGGTCGCCGCAGAGGTTTCGCTTTGGGCCAACTGGCGCTGATCCTGCAGCAACCGTAATTCGGTATCCAGTACGGTCAGAAAATCGGTGATACCTTCCTTGAAGCGTATATGGGCTAACTGATGAGCCTTTTCGCTGGCTTGCGCCGCCGAGGCGAGTAGCGCCCTCCGGTTGCGTTCCTGGTTATAGGCAACCAGCGCGTTTTCGGTTTCCTCCAGCGCATTCAGCACGGTCTGTTCGTATTGAGCCAAATTGGCTTCGGCATTGGCGTCGGCGGCCTTGATGCGGGCATAGACCCGGCCCAAGTCCAGCGCCGCCCAGCTGATTCGCGGTCCCGCCGAAAAGGCATCGGAACCGGCCGCGCCGAGACCCGACAGTGTACTGGCTTCAAGCGACAACGTTCCGACGAAAGTCACGCGCGGGAATAGGTCGGCGGTCGCGACGCCGATGCGGGCGGTTGCCGCGGCCAGCGTCCGTTCGGCGAGACGAATGTCGGGGCGACGGCGCAAAAGTTCCGCCGGGCTGCCGATAGCTATCGTTGCGGGAAGTTGAGGAATCGGCGCAGGCTGCGACAGTTTCGCGGTGAGGGCGCCCGGCTCCTGGCCGGTCAGCACGCCAAGGCGGTGTATGGCGAGCTTGATCCCGGTTTCAATCAACGGAATGCTCGCCCGGGTCGAATCCAGCTGAGCCGAAGCCCTGGATGTATCCAATTCGGTGCCTCGGCCGATTTCGAGTTTGGCAAGGGTGATTTCAAGGGTTCGGGTTTGGTTGTCGGCGTTTCTTCGGGCCACTTCGAGCTGGTTCTGCAGGCCGCGCAATTCGAAATAGTTGCGGGCGACCTCGGCGATCACACTGACGCTAAGATCCTGAAGGCTGGCTTCCTGCGCTTCGACTTCGTCGTGGCTGGCTTCGATGTCGCGGCGCACGCGGCCGAAGAAATCGACTTCCCAGAACGCATCGAAACCTGTGCTATACAGTTTCAGATCGCGCGGCACGAAATTCCGGTTATTCAACGAACCGAGGCTGCGCTTCTGATCGGTGTAATTGGCGTGCGAAGTGATAATCGGCGCCAGGTTCAAGCCGGCTTCCAGATACAGCGCCCTGGCTTCGCGAAGATTGGCGAGCGCGCTCTTCAGGTCGTAATTATGGCGCAGGGCCTGGTCGACCAGGGCGTTCAGTTCTGTGTCCTTGAACAGTTTCCACCAGTCGCTTTGTACTGTCTGTTCGGAATATTCGCTTTGCCGGGCGTTAGCGAAATCCGGTGGCGTGGCCGTTGCCGGGGCCTTGTAGTCGGGGCCGACGGCGCAGCCGCCCAAGGCGATCGCACCCGACCATGCGAGCGCGATAAGGCCTCTATTGAAAGACATCGGGGCGCGCGAAGATGCGATAGGTTGAATCATGAGTCTGAGCCGAATGAAGAAGGAGCGGCCGGCGCATGGCCGGTTTTATGCTTTGCCGATGACAATCGTTGGGCCAGAGCCTGCACGGTCACATAGAAGACCGGCGTCAACAAGAGTCCGAACAAGGTCACGCCGGCCATGCCGCTGAACACCGCGGTGCCCAGAATTCGACGCGATTCGGCCCCGGCGCCTTCGGCGACCACCAGCGGAAACACGCCCATGATGAAGGCGAACGAGGTCATCAGGATCGGTCGCAGCCGGATGCCGGAAGCCTCGACCGCGGCTTCGAAGCGGTCGAGGCCTTCTTCCTGGCGCCGTTTGGCGAACTCGACGATCAAAATCGCGTTTTTGCTGGCCAGACCCACCAAGACGATGAAACCGACCTGGGTAAAAATGTTGTTATCCATGCCGCGTAGCCAGATGCCGGCCATCGAGGACAGGATACACATCGGCACGATCAGGATCACCGCGAACGGCAGCGACCAGCTTTCATACTGGGCCGCGAGCGCCAGAAACACGAAAATCACGCTGAGCGGAAACACCAGCATCGCGACATTGCCGGCCAGCACCTGCTGCAGGCTCAGTTCGGTCCATTCGAAGCCGAAGCCGGGCGGCAGTTCCGCGTTCAAGAGCTTATCCATCATCTCGATCGCCTGGCCTGAGCTGATGCCGGGCAAGGTGCTGCCGTTGATTTCGGCCGTAGGATACATGTTGTAGCGCGTGATCTTGTCCGGCCCGGTAATAGCCTTTACATCGACCAGCGAGCCGAGCGGCACCATGCCGCCCTTCGCGTTCCGGGTCTTCAGTTCGCTGATGTCGGACGGCTGCATCCGGAATTCCGAATCGGCCTGTGCGACAACCTGATAGGTGCGTCCGAAGGCGTTGAAATCGTTCACATAGAGTGAACCCAGATAGATCTGCAGCGTGTCGAACACATCCTTCAACGGCACGTCCATCGACTTGACGCGCGTGCGATCGACATCCAGAAACAACTGCGGCACGCCGGAGCGGAAGGTCGTGAACAAGCCGACCAGGCCCGGTTGCTGACTGCCCTTGGCGATCATCTCGGAGGTGACTTGTTGTAGCGCGTCAATGCCGGCATTGGTGCGGTCCTGGATTTGCAGCTTGAAGCCTCCGACCGCGCTCATGCCCCGGATCGGCGGCGGCGCAAATACCGCGATATACGCATCCTCGACCGTGGCAAGGCGCTGCTGCAGCTTTTTGACGACCTCATCGGCGTGCAGATCGGGCCGGCCCGAGCGCTGATCGAAATCATCGAGCCGCGCGAACATCGTCGCGACATTGGACTGGCTGGCCCCGCTCAGGATCGAAAAACCGGCGTAGGCATTCAAGTGCTTGACACCTTCGGTGTCCAGCACGATGCGCGTCGCCTGCTGCACCACGGCCTGCGTGCGGGCCAGCGAGGCGGCGTCGGGCAGCTGCGCATACAGGATCAGATAGCCCTGGTCCTGCTGCGGAATGAAGCCGGTCGGCACCTTTTCGAAGGCCAGGAAGTTCAGCCCGTTCAGCCCCAGATAGAGCACCAGCACGACGGCGGTCATCCGGATCAGCCGACCGACCAGGCGCGCGTAACCTGCGCTGAAGCGGTCGAAAAACCGGTTGAAGCCGTTGAAGAACCAGCCGAACAGGCGATCGATCAGGCGCGTCAGCTTGTCCTTGTCGCCGTGCGCCCGGTCCAGCAACACGGTGCACAAGGCCGGGCTCAGGGTCAGGGAATTGAACGCCGAGATCACCGTCGACACCGCGATCGTCAGCGCGAACTGTTTGTAGAAAGCGCCCGAAACGCCGGTGATGAAGGCGGTTGGCACGAACACCGCGACCAGCACCAGAGCGGTCGCGATGATCGGGCCGACCACTTCCGACATCGCCTTGCGCGCCGCTTCCCTGGCTTTCAGGCCGAGCGCGATATGGCGCTCGACGTTTTCGACGACCACGATCGCATCGTCCACGACGATCCCGATCGCCAGCACCAGGCCGAACAACGACAAGGTGTTCAAGGACAGGCCTAGCGCGGCCATCACCGCGAAGGTGCCGATCAGGGACACCGGTACCGCCAGCAGTGGAATGATTGCAGGGCGCCAGTTCTGCAGGAATACCACGACCACGATCACGACCAGCAGCAGGGCTTCGAACAGCGTCTTGACGACCGCGTCGATCGATTGCTGTACGAATACGACCGTGTCGTAGACCATGTTGTATTCGAGACCCTCGGGGAAACGGGTCTTCAGTTTCTCCATCGCCTCTACGACCGCCTTCTTGGTGTCCAGGGCGTTCGAGCCCGGCAGCTGGAAGATCGCGAGGCCGACGGTCGGCTCGCCGTCCAGAAACAGGCCAGAATTGTAATCCTTGGCGCCGAGTTCGATGCGGGCCACGTCCTTCAGCCGGGTTACCTGGCCGTCCGCGCCTTTTTTGATCACGATATCGGCGAACTGTTCGGCCTCCATCAGCCTTCCTAGCGTGCTGACCGTGTATTGGAAATCGGTGTTTTCCTTCGACGGTTGCTGGCCGATCACCCCGGCCGCCACCTGGATGTTCTGTTCGCGGATCGCGTTGACCACGTCGCTCGCGGTCAGGTTGCGCGCGGCGACCTGCTCGGGATTCAGCCACAGGCGCATGCTGTAGTCGCGGGCGCCGAACACCAGAATTTCGCCGACGCCGGGCAGACGCGCCAAAATATCCTTGATCTGCAGCAGCGCGTAATTGCTCAAGTAAACGCTGTCATAGCGCTTGTCCGGCGAGATCAGGTTGACGACCAGGCTCAGGTCAGGGCTGCGCTTCTTGACGCTGACGCCCTGCCGCCGCACTTCCTCGGGCAGCCGGGGTTCGGCCAGTGCGACCCGGTTTTGCACCAGCACCTGGGCTTTGTCGAGGTTGGTGCCCGGCTTGAAGGTCACCGTCAGCGCCATGCTGCCGCTGTTGGTCGACTGGGAAGACAGGTAGAGCATGTCTTCGACGCCGTTGACTTCCTGCTCGATCGGCGTCGCGACCGTTTCGGCGACCACCTTGGCGTTCGCGCCCGGATAAACCGCGCTGATCACCACGGTGGGCGGCGCGATCTCCGGGTATTGGGCGATCGGCAGCGCAATCAGCGCCAGCCCGCCGACCAGCAGGATCAGGATGGACAACACCGAGGCGAAGATCGGCCGGTCGATAAAAAAATGCGTAAAGCGGTCCATGGCCTATTGTCCTTTTGGAGGCTCGGCGAGCGAGATCCGCTCGGGATTGACCTTAATGCCGGGTCTGAGCTTTTGCAGGCCTTCAATGGCGACCCAGTCTCCGGCGTTCAGGCCTTTCGCGATCACCCGAGACTGGCCGATATGCGCTCCCAATTCGACCGTGCGGTATTCCACTTGGTTGTTCGGGTTCATCACCCAGACGAAACGTTGGGCCTGGTCGGTGCCGATCGCCCGGTCGGGAACCAGAATGGCGGCATAGGGTTCGCTGGCGCGTACTCGCAGTCGAGCGAAAAAACCGGGACTCAGCAATTCGTCGGTGTTGGCGAAAACGCCACGCAGAGTGACGGTGCCGGTGGCTGTATCTTCACGGGGGGCCATGTAATCGAGAGTTCCCTGATGCGGAAAGCCAACTTCATCGGTTAGCGCCAATTGCACCGGCGTGCCCTCAATGCCGGTTTTGCTTTGGCCGTTTTGCCGCATTTGCCGGCGGTATCTCAATACAGCGCGTTCGTCCGCATCGACGAAGACATAGACCGGATCGGTGGATACGATCGTCGTTAACAGCGTGTCGTCGCTCTTGACCAGATTGCCGGCAGTGATCAATTCCCGTTCTATGCGTCCGTCTATCGGCGCGCGCACCTGAGTGAATTCCAGATTAAGCCGCGCGGTTTCAACATTGGCCGCCGCGGATTCAACAGCCGCCGATGCCTCGCGCAGTCCCTTCTGCCGGGCGTCGTACTCTTCTTTCGAAATCGCCTTGACCTTAAAAAGATTTTCGGACCGCAGTAAGTCGTTGGCCGCCAGTTCCCTCCGGGATTTGACCCGCTCCAGTTCCGCCGCCGCATAATTCAGCTGGGCCTTGAAGGGTCTGGGATCGATCACGAACAGCAGATCGCCTTTTTTGACTCTCTCTCCGGCCTTGAAATTGAATTTGTCCAGATAACCACTCACCCTGGCGCGTATCTCGACCGAGTTCACCGCTTCGATACGGCCGGTGTATTCATCCCATTCGGTCACATTCTGGCTTAAAGGCTGCGCTATTTTGATATCGGGCGGCGGCCCTTGCGGCGGTTTGCCTCCGGGAGCGTCAGTGTTTTTACAGCCGCTGACCACGGCCAGCGCAATCACCGCCAATGCAACCAACCGAGCGTGGCGCATTGACAGTTTCCGGAAAAAATCGCCGCCGGCGAATGTCGCTGCAGGCAATTCTATGGGTTGAATTTGGCGATGAATAACGACCGGCCTGCGAGTGCTCTTTATCATCCTTTTACTGCCCGTGAAATATGCGTTTGAAATAATGGTAATACACATTACCATTTATTGTAGGTTATGATTATTCGTTGCTTAAGTCAAATAATTTTATGAGTGCTACCCGATGATCAAATGTGGGCGCCCCGCCAAGGGCACTGAGCTTTTAAGCCACGACCGCGTGTTGGATACGGCATTGACGCTTTTTCTGGAACACGGCTACGGCAATCTCAGCATGGAAGCCATCGCGCGCGATGCGAGGGTGTCCTTGAGGACGATTTACAGTCAGTTCGGCGGAAAGGCCGGTTTGTTCGGCGCCCTGATAAGGCGCTGCAGCGATCAGTTCGTCGGGACATTGTCCTTTGAAGGCCCGCCTGAAACCGCTCTTGTCGCTTTCGCCAAGGAATTTCTGTTCCGTATTACCCGGCCCGACGTCGTGCGCATGCGCGCGATCCTGATCGGCGAATCGCCGCGCTTCCCGGACCTTGCTACGCAGTTTTACGAACAGGGTCCGCAACGCACGCTCAAGCATTTGGCGCAATTTTTTGTCCGGCAGCAGGAAGTGGGGAACTTTGTCGTCATCGACGCGCATGTTCTGGCTGATCAATTCCTCAGCGGATTGCGCAGTGAACGATTTCAGAAATTACAGCTTGGTTTGGAAACAACCCCAACAGAAGTGGAAATCGAGGTTTGGGCGCAGCAGGCGACTCGATTGTTTCTTTACGGTTGCGTTAACGGGAGGAAATGAGGGGGTTAGGCCAAAAAGGGTATCAGGCGTTTTGCTATCGGATGGGATAGGAGTCCTATCCTTCATTCAGAGTGTCACTTTCGGTGGCAAGCGAGTCCTAGAAAATGCGTGAATAGTGGTAAAAGGCATAAGCCTACCATTTTTATGCATCGGTGATACTATTCATCATGATTAATTCGTGCGAGCACCCAAGCTATAAAACTGACGATAACAGATAAGGTAAAGAAAGTCATGCCACCCACCTCTAATATCACTTTTGAATCATCTATTAAGATTGATTTAATTTTGTGAGTATAGCAAGAATGTGACGCGAAGCGCATAAATTAAGAACCATCGGCTTCTTTCGTCATTGTTCGGTACGGGAAAGAGTAGGTCGACTTGTCGGCAGATGATTGCCCTAGGTGATCGAGTTCAATTAAAGGTGCTAAAGATAGGCAATTGCGACTTCGGATTGGGCATTGTTGAGAAGCAGTTCAGGGTCATTAAACGTTTCGTTTGTATTTGTCCTGCGTGTACGATAAGCCTGAAAACATCAAATAATTGGAATGCTTAGCCATTGATTTTGATGCGTACAGAAGGCATTGAGGTTCGCACTCTCTTTTAAAATTGGTCATCCACCAACTCGATTCACTTTGAGCAATTGAATTCACCTGCAATAGGCAACAAAAGAAATTTAATGGAGAGTCCTATGGACATTGACATGCAAGGGAGTTGTTTTTTTGATTTTCATGGTTGACCTCCGGTTTAGAGATTACTCTCTTAGCCGCGTGTCCGCTAGATCGGGGCAAGATAAGGTTAATCCGTGAATATAAACCGCACGACGGGATGCCGCTCTAATCGTAAGCATCGTAGTCGGTAGTGTTCCAATCCACAGAGTTCCGGATTAGTTCGTCGAGCAGGATACTGTTGACATATTTCGCGTCATAGAAAAAATCGGGCGGAATTACCCCCGAGAGGCGACGTGCCGAATAAGTGCTGATTCCCAGTACCTTGGTCTGAATGGCCAGCCAAAGGAAGTCCGTAGCCGATGCCGTGGCAAGGCTTGCCTGGTTTGGAAAAAACTCCGGGTAGAACTCCAGCATCTTCTGAGGTTTTTCGGTCGCGGTATTGACCATGTTCCCCAGAGCCTCCTGGGTTTTCTCGGTCATCCCCCTGTTCGAATTCTCGCGCAAGGCGGCACCGATCAAGATCGGTTTTGCGGTCACGACTTCCGGCAGTGGATGCGCTTCAGGCAGGTTGAGCCGGGCTCGCAAATCCCCTTTGGATTCGAGCAAGCCGTTGATCTTACCCAGATTTGCGGTGTTGAGCTTGTCGAGCGCGCCTTGGTCACGCAAGAAAATTTTCATGGCTGCGGCTTGGTGACATGCGCAGGAGAAGGCCGCACAGGTGATGCCACGGTTAGCGCTCAACGGCGCGCGGGTATGCAGTCGATAGGTCCATTTCATGAGTCGCACCAAGCCAGCCGCTTCCAGCGGGATGGCCGCGATCGAAGCGGTCTGCATCATCGCGGAGAATCGGTTGGCGCGAAGCTGCGGCGTTGCGCTTTGTTTGGAGCCGGGGTAGCTGCCGTAGGGGGTGGTAATTGGGGTATTGTTGTTGATCGTGCGATCGGCAGCCCACACCTTGGCCGCATCTGCCGCCGCTTTCGCAAGCTCGCCCACGCGGTGGGCATGGCGGTACTTTGGCATTTCCTTCCAGGCATTTATATCTTCGATCACGATCCCGTCATTGGCTGCATGAATGAACGCGTGATCATTTGACGGAGAATCTTTCGGTTCCAAATAAATCGTGACGTGCATCGGACGAGTGCCACCACGGGGTAAATAGGTAATGATGAGATCTCCCGTCTGGAATCCCCGGACCGCGTTCTTGAGGGCTGGCATCGTCGTTTCTCCCGAGTGGAAAGGATGGTCATTATACGCTCTAATAAATCCCGATTGGAGGGATGGTACTTATCTTAAACGGATTTTTTTCAAGAATGTACAGAGGTGGCCCCAACCCTCTGAACAGCGATGATGCATTTTAAAGTGGAATCCCTGTCGATGATTGCAAGGTTCAGTCAGGCGCAGATTTCATATACACTTAGTGCCTTAGCACCATCAAGTATGGTTCTAATTGTGGGTGTAGCATTGTTATTTTTGACGGAGGAATCATGCTCAGATTGAACGCCTTAACGATCTTATCGCGAAATGGAAAGCATACCGTGCGTCCTTGCCCGAATCTTCGAGGTACTGTCAAATTAAGAATGACCTTTACCAAGTTCGCAACGCAGGTTGGGAAGGAAATCCTTCGATTGGGTCGTGGCAACCGGACTTAATTGATCCGGATGATTCAATGATGGCAGCAGTGGAGCATTATTTTTTGTGCCGTTGCTGGGTGGGCACTGGCGTATATCCAGCTTGGCAGATGCGAGCTTTAAACTTTGTTTATGACATGGGCAAACTCGTCGGAGTAACGCCCCAGCACAACCCGAATAAGCCGACATCAAAGCTCACTGCTCTTCAAATGGCGGCGAAAGAGGCGGGTGTTCGCGATGGCGAGGACGATCTTGCGAAGTCCGGTAAGAGTGCTCCATGGATTGCATCTCCGCCAAAGTACTATTGAGAACGCCTGAAGAAATAGGCGACAGACCACTTTTTTTCAACAAGCCTTTCTAACTCAAAGCTCCAGCGGAGCTTCACGTTGGGCCGTACCAAATCAATGTTCATTTGGGCTTCTATTTGCGGGAAAGAGAATGGAGCCGAATTTATTGACAGTTCCGATTTGGTGCGTCGCCTGCAACTGAATAAGGTGGCGTTGAATCCCTATGATACGGCTACGGGTTAGAGGCTCCGAAGGTCGGTTATATCGATTATTTCCGTTGGAATTCGAAGTGACGGATATCGCCGCGAGTATTGGGATAATAATGGTTTTGCTGAATCTTTATCATCCGCTGCGGACGAAATCGCAGAAGCCGGGAAGTTTTTAGCGACTCAAAAAAGTTGATGTACTTGTGCCCCGCCGCCATCCGGCGGCGGGGTTAGGTTTATTTCAATGTTGATCGACAACAGTCACACACAGATTGGTTGGTTTCTTATTCGCGTCCAGGATCGGATTCAGCGTAAAGGAAACTACCGACTCGACGCCGGCGTCGCCCAGATCAGCGACAGGAACCTTTTCTACCGAAATCTTATTGCCGCTGACTTTCCAATGATAATCGGCATCAAAGGCTTTGTTTTTAGATGAATTGTCTAAATCCACTTCGAAATTCGCGCCTTTGCAGGCATCAGTGGGGGCTTTCAGATCCAAGACATGGGTATGGAAGCCGCTTTTAGGGCTTTCATGGGAACTGTCATCAATAGGCAAATGGGTAACCACCACTAAAAGATTGTTACCGTTATCGGTCAGCGCAGCGTAACCGAAAGCGCCGGATTTTCCGTCAACCGGTATCGGTTTAGCGGTTTTAATTTCCAGGTCGAGGGTTTTCTTCGTGCTCTTGATTTCCACTTCATGCTCAACTTGGTTAATCGTCAGGTAACCCGGTGTTTCAGCGTAAATAGGTCCTGTTGCCAGGACCATTGCGATTGTTGAAACAAGAATTGATGTTTTACCGATTAGTTTCATAGGGGATCACCACTCATATTAATATCGAATCGCTATTGTACAGGGGTAAAAATACAAAGCAAGAGCTGATATTTAAAACCGCATTCGGACTAATGTAAATCATTCCAGGGCTGACCTTAGCCGGCAAAAAACCGTTCAGGGTTAGTTTTTAGTCGTGTTGCTGTTGGAGGCTTGGCGTTCCGTAGAATTCGCAAAATGGCGACGCGTCATTCCAAGATAACAACCATTCAGGAGTCAGCAGGTAGCGTCTGGTAGCGTTCAATAGCTGCTCGCACATTAAACAGCATGCGCTCACGGCCTAGCCGGTCGGCCAGGCCGGAGCGCCGTACAACCTCTAATACACTCGGGTTCAGCCCAACCAACCACAGCGTAGCGCCTTGTTCGGTCGCGCGCTTTTCGCGCTCCATCAGCATCTGCAGCGCTGAATATTCGATATCCGGAACCCGGCTCATGTCAAGCGCAAGCACTCGCGGTTTATTCTGGGCGATCAGCGCTTTGATCTGATCTGCAATCTGCTGAACATTGGCAAAGAACATGCGCCCCTCCGGACGGACGATCAACAAGCCGTCGAAGCTCTCGTCGTCGGGATGCTCAGGCGACAACGGTCGCAGTACGTCGGCCCCGCGCTTGCGGACAATGACATACACGCGCGGGTGGGCGGTTTGGCTCGATAGTGCAAGCATCGATAGAATGATCGCTACCACGATGCCTTTCAACGTGCCAAAGAACAGTACACCGAGGCAGGCCACGATAGCCCAGCTAAACTCCATCGTGCGCACCTTTCGGATGGCGAGGAACTCTGTTGGCTGAATTAGCCCGACCGAGTAGACGATGACGACTGCCGCAAGCGTTGCATGCGGCAGCAAGCCTAACAAAGGCGAGAGCAGCAGCATGGTTGCCCCTGCGACACTCGCCGTCACTAACGACGCCTTCTGTGATCGACCTCCGGCTGCACGTACCACCGCAGTCTGCGTGGTGCCTCCTCCCGCCGGCATCGCACCGAACAGTGCGCCACCGAAATTGGCCGCCCCTAGGGCGATCAGCTCACGGTTTGCATTGATCGGAGGCTCTGCGCTGCCTGCAAAGGCGCGGCCCGCTGCAATCGACTCGGTGAAACTCATCAACGCGATCCCGAGTGCGCCCGGCACCAACTGTTCGATCAGCGCAAGGTCCGGCAGCGTCAGTGACGGAAATCCTTGCGGAATCAGACCGACCGTCGAAACACCCAGTGCATGCAAGCCGAAAAACCAAGAGGCGGTGATACCGCCGCCAACCGCAACGAGAGGCGCCGGAGAATGCGGCCATAGACGTTCCATGCCGATCAGCACGAGCAGCGTCATGGCCGCTACCGCCAGCGTGATCAACGAGGTTTCGGGCACATGATGCGCGACGCTGAACAGATCGCGGAGGAAACCTTGCTTGGTAATGTGGATACCCAGGAGCTTCGGCAACTGGTCCAGCACAATCACCAGGGCGATCCCTGCCTTGAAACCGGTCAGGACGGGGGTGGAAATAAAATTGGCAACGAACCCCAGACGCAGCAGTGCCGCCAGCATCAGCAATACGCCCACCAGGGCGGTCAGGGTGGCAACAGCGGTGATCAGTTTTCCGGGGTCTCCGTCCGGCACCGCCAGACCGAGTTGCGTACCGGCCAGGATGCCCAGGGTAGTGGTCGAGCTGACGCTGAGCACTCTCGATGAACCAAGCAGGGCGTATATAATCATCGGAATAAAGGCGGTATAGAGCCCTACTGCAACGGGCAAGCCGGCCACGGTTGCGTATGCCATTGCCTTGGGCAGAACCACCGCCGTAGCCGTGAGGCCGGCGACTAGGTCGAAGCGTAGCCCTTTGGTGCTGGACTGAGTTGCCTCTGCGGCTGTCGGATGCGGGTTCATGCGGCTTGTCTCCAGTTGCTGAGGAAATTTAAATGGCCAGAGTTGCTTTTGTTGTCCATTGTCGTCAATCCTGCACGCATCCATTGTTAACTCGTCGGATGCACATAGAAAATTCAACCCGGCATTGTCGACAACTTAATTCCACTGGATCGTATCGTAACAACCGGCGGTCAAAACTTCTCCTTCTTTTCAGCCCGTGTCATGATGATTAAAAATATTCTTTGGCCTGAAAATCGCGGTCATCGAACCTCTGCCAATAATTGCTTTGGAGAAATTTAAAATGGCAGGATTTTCGGGATAATGAATTTTATGAATCAGGTTGAGAACTCCTTTGGGATCGCGAATGTAAATACGCGATGCGGCGACGGTATGTTCCATCGGCAATTCCAAGTTCCAAATACAAAAAGCGCGGCATGATGTTACCTAACATCGCCAGCGAAAGTGCATCCCAAAAAACCTGAATCGGCGACTGCACACTATGCATCGTGCGAAAAGGGGAACATCCGAATGCCACCAAAGTTATTCCCCTTCTAAAGTTTTTCGGGCTTGTTCCAATAATGCGCGTTGTTCATCGGTCATCTCGGGAAATTTAAGGTCGAGACTACGCAATGTCGAGGTGACAATGTCGGCAACTATCGCCCGAGTCGCCCATTTATCATCGGCCGGCACGATATACCAGGGCGCCCATTTGGTGCTGGTCGCACTGATGGCTTTTTCGTATGCGTCGACATAATCATCCCAGTAGGCGCGCTCATTGAGATCGGCAAGCGAAAATTTCCAGTTTTTTTCGGGTCGTTCAAGTCTATCCATAAATCGCTGTTTCTGTTCCTTCTTGGATACATGCAGAAAAAACTTCAGCACCACCGTACCGTTGCGCACCAAATGGCGCTCAAAGGCGTTGATATCGTCATAACGCGCCTCCCAAAACGCCTTCCCGTGTTTGCCGTCCGGAAGCTTTTGTTGTTCCAGCACATCCTGGTGGACTTTGACTACCAGCACATCTTCGTAATAGGAACGGTTGAAAATGCCGATGCGGCCGCGTTCGGGCAGTGATTTCATATAGCGCCACAGGAAGTTATGGTCCAGTTCCTCGGCCGAAGGCTTCTTGAAACTGAAAACCTGGCAGCCCTGAGGATTGACGCCCGACATCACGTGCCTGATGGTGCCGTCCTTTCCCGCCGCATCCATGGCTTGCAAGACAATCAACAAGGCATAGCGGTCATCGGCGTAAAGCAATTGCTGACATTCGGACAACTCTTCAATGTTTGTTTGCAAGATCTCGTTGGCTTTCTCCTTCACGAATTTCTTGCCTGCGGATTTGAATTCATCGGTTTGCTCCCAGCCGGTGTGGTACTCCTTGAGCCGGATTTTTGTATCAGGTTTAACCTTGAATAAATCGATGATCTCTTTTTTAATCATGACAACGCTCCTTGCAGTAGTTTGTGGGTTTATTGGACGTTACGGCCCGGTAAGTAGCGATCGGCGAGTTGTTCAATATCCTTGCCGTAGCGTTCGTAATCCGGCGAATCGGGGCGGCTGTAATTCCAGTTTTTATAGAGCCCGGTAAGTTTGGTAAAAAAATCGCGGGCTTCGTTTTTGTCCTGAAACTTGAAATCCTCCGCAATCAGCTTTTTTAATAGCCCGAAACTAGCTAGCTGGCGCTCGCGCGGCATGCAGGCATCGACTTCATCGAAAGCATCCTGCTGTAAATAAACCATGTCCAGTAACACCGATTTTTGCCATTCGATGAAGTCTTCTAGGGTAATACCCTCTTCGCCGGTAACCTGCATAATTTGATAAATGCTGTCGCCGCGCTCCAGCAACGTCATCATGTTTTTGACATCGTTAACCCAGTCGGAATTGAGTTCCTTGGTAAACCAGGGGGCCAGTTGATCAAGGTAGCGAGACCACGACAACAACGGATCGATGGCCGGATAAAAGCGCTTGTAGGCGCGATCGGCGGACAAACCGAGGAAGGTTTTGACAGTGCCGAGAGTGGACTGGGTAACAGGCTCTTCGAAATTGCCGCCTGCCGGAGACACCGTGCCGATCAACGTCAACGTGCCAGTGGAGCCGTCGGCGCACCGGATTACGCCGGCACGCTCGTAAAGGTTTTTGATCGAGGAATCGAGATAGGCCGGAAACGCTTCCTCGCCGGGGATTTCCTCCATCCTGCCGGAGGTTTCGCGCATTGCCTGTGCCCAACGCGATGTCGAGTCAGCAATCAGCAGCACGTCGTAACCCATTTGGCGGAAATATTCGCCCAGCGTGATGCCGGTGTAGATCGAAGCTTCGCGGGCCGCGACCGGCATCGACGAGGTGTTGCAGATAATGACCGTGCGGTCCATTAATGTGCCGCCGGTGCGGGGATCGTGGGTTTCCGGGTATTCATGGATGGTTTCGACGACTTCACCGGCGCGTTCGCCGCAAGCGACAATGATCACGATATCGACGCTGGAGTAGCGCGCAATCAGACTTTGCAATACCGTCTTGCCTGCGCCGAACGGACCAGGGATGCACCCCGTGCCGCCCTGGGCGATCGGGAAAAATGTGTCGATGAGGCGGGTCGCCGTGGTCAGCGGCTTCGATGGGAACTGACGCTCGGAATAACGCCTGCGCAACAGATTTTCGGGGATCGGACGCCGTATCGGCCAGCGGCACGCCATGGTCAAGTCTTTTTCCTCGCCGCCGGATGTCTTGTAACGGGCTACAACCTCGCCAATAGTAAAACTGCCGCCTCGAATCCAGGTTAATTGGACAGGTTCCGCTTCGTTGAAAGGGATCATGATCTTGTGCATGAAAGGGCCTTCAGGAACCGATCCCACGACACCGCCGGGAGGTAGAGAATCTCCGATCGCCGCTTTCGGCGTAAATTGCCATTTTTTATCCTGATCGAGCGGCGACATCATGACGCCGCGCGGCAAGAAAAAACCGTATTTTTGCGCCAGGCCATGCAAAGGATTCAGCAAACCGTCGAAAACCTGACCAAGCAGCCCAGGGCCCAACATCGCCGAAAGCATTTCAGCGGATAGCTCAACCCGGTCGCCAACCCGCACGCCGCGGGTATCCTCGAATACCTGCATGTCCGCGGTGCGCCCGCGTACCCGAAGGATTTCGGCCTTGAGCTTTTCTTCGCCGATGCAGATATAGCCGACTTCGTTTTTCATCACCTCGACGGCTTCGTCAAACTCGATCAAGATCAGGCTTTCCTTGACGCCAATCACTGTGGCGTAGCGGTCGCCGGTATTTTCATTGGACATGTTTTACCTCATCGATCAATATCTGGAAGCGTTGTTTCGCGGCGCAGGCATCTCGCAGCAGCCATGCCTGCGTAATATCCCACTTAAAAACGAAGGCGGTGATCGCTTCGAAACCAAAAGGATTGATATCACCCAAATGGGAGAGCTTCCTCCATACGGTGTCCATTAACAGGCGGTCCAAAGCCATCGCATCGGCAGCCGCCAGAGTATTGCCGACCTCGAGTAACCACGGATAAACCGTGCCGAGACGGAAGTCGGCGGCATCCCAATGTGTTTCGATATGCTTGACCCAGCGGCCTATACCCCAGGTTCCAGGGTGTTGCTGCGGATCACGACCGGCTTGCCTAATGCGCAGCGCGGCAAGAACGGTTTGTATGTCCAGGCGGTATTCCACAAACTCCCGTAATACGGGTTGGCCTATACTTTGCAGCCCGGTTTTATAAGACGCAGCGATATTGCCGCCACCCACTTTGCCGGCGGGCAAACGCCATCCGACCAGAAATTCAGCCTGGAATATCTGCCGGGTTTCATCCGCATCCAGCATGCGCAACCGCTGTTCCAGGCGCAAACGCGAAAGCGGTAGCCTTTCAGTATCCGCGAAATAAGGCAAGTGGGGGAAACTGGCTACGACCGTATAGTAATCCTTCATGGCTGGGTCACCCCTTAATCCCCACCCGTCAAGATGGTCTGAAAACGTGGCAGCAAATGAGCTGCAAGCATTTTGGATATCGCCTTGTCGGATAAATCGATTTCCAGTTGTTCGCCGACCAGACGAACCTTCGCACCGCCCTCGACGCTGCTGGACGGAATCAACTCAACGCCTTCGCGCAACATATCGCTGGAAAGGCTCAATATGGTTTGTTTACCCAGATCGCGCAGCTTGGGATCGGACTGTCCGGTCAATATGGCCTCGGACAGCAGAATTTGAATTTTTTTCTCTTTTATAAATTCTTCCGCGCTATGTCCGGCCAATACTAAAATCAGGTTTTTCATCAATTCCCGGTCTTGCGTCGCCGTGGTGACCAAACGGCGCACGAAGGTTTCGAATGCGGCAGCAACGACGTTTTTCAACCGCTTCACGGTGTCGCGGGCAGAAAGCTTTAAGGCTTCCTGCGCCGCGGCCTGCTCGGCTTCGATATCCGCAGTGGCTTTGGCGCGCAGTTGTTCCACCTGTTTTTGGGCTTCCGCGAGTAAGTGCGAAGCTTTCGCTTCCGCTTCCGCAAGGATGCGCGCGGCTTCCCGGTTGGCGCTTTGCACGCCCTGGTCGCGTATCCTATCGATCAGCGCTTGTACGCTGGTATCAGTGTCAATGTGTTCGGCCATGATTTTGCCCCCGCCAGCTTATTTGGGAATGCCGGCGGAAAGCACCAGCGCAAAAACGAATGCAAACACCGCAAAACCTTCGACCAATGCCGCCGGCGCCAGGGATATGCCGAAGATATCCAATTTACTTTTCGAGGCATTGATAGCTGAAGCGCAGGTGCTGCCTTGGGCAAGCCCACTTAGCATCAAGGCAATGCCGGTTAGAATGCCCAGCCCGAAAATACCTGGAGAGTTTGCAATGTTGATATCCCGGCGAAGTACCATGGTCACGACAACTCCGAAAATGGCTTGCGAAGAGGGCATGGCGGCAATTGCAATAAAGCGGCCGTAACCGCTTTCGATTTCCACCAAAGCGCCGCAAGCCGCCATGCCGGCGCGAGCGCAACCGAACATACTGCCTACCGCCCCCAAAGCCAATGGCGCATACATACCCAACCAGCCCAGCGACATAATCATAGAATCCATAACGAACCTCTCATTGTCAGTAAATTGCAATAAAACCTGTGCTTTATTCAGTAGTCGTGTGGCTATCTTTCCTTGCGGCGTAAAGGATTAAAAGGGGTGCCTTCTTCTTTTAATCCCCAGTTGAAAAATTCGATAACATTAAGCCGCAATCCTTGAATGACCCCACTCATTAAACCCAATAAGAAATTTATCGTATGTCCCAAAAATAGAACCAGGAAGGCAAAAAATAGCCCTATTCCCGGCATGGCGTGATAAATGTCGGCGGCCATACGATTAAATTCCACAGCCAGGGAACCGCTGGCGAGACCCAGGGCAAACAGCCGCAAATAACTAAATACATCGCCGAAAGCAGCGGTGAATTTGGTTAAACCGTGGAGGCCCTTTAGCAGCCGGGATAACGGTTTTTCGGATGGCGCCGAAAACAGTAACACTAAAACGCCGCCCATCGTGGCCAAAATGGCCGGCATTGTTTTCAAATGGCCGAGATCGAAGGATGCCGCGATCAATAAAATTAATCCGGCCGTAACAATTAAGGCCCAGCCGACAGATGCCAGGCCTTCCTGTCTAATCTTATAGCGGGCTGCGTCCATAGCGGTCGCTAAAATGATATGTAAACAACCGATGAACACCGAAATTTTCATCATTCGATTGGAATCGTTCAGATCCAGGATATAAAAAAAAGCCAATGGCGAGCCTTTGGGAGGCAAGACCCCAAAATAGCTGCCGATCAACATTCCATAGAGCAGGGAGCAGGAAACAATGGCCACGCATAACGGCCGGAACCGCCTTCCCGTCTTTGAGCCGCCCATGGTTCGCCAAAAGAAAAGCAATGCTGCTGCTAAAATCAGCGCGTATCCGGCATCGGCCAGGATCATCGCGAAAAACGAAGCAAAGGAGATGAAAACGACTTGCGAAGGATCCCAGGTGCGATAACCCGGTGTCATGTAGAAATTGACCAGGTCTTCTCCGGCAGCAAGCCAAGGGGGATTGTCCAAACAGGTCGGCGGACTGTCGTCCGGCCGCGCTTCCCGGACATCGATATACACGCGGTGACGGCGCGCATAGTCTTCGAGTTCCGTATGCCGCGCATGTGGCGCCCACCCGCGCAGTGCGAATATTCCGGACCGCCCATAAGTCTGTTTTTGCGCGGCGGCTAACGCAGCCCTATCTTCCAGGGTTGCGATATTGTCATGCAGCAAGGTATACCAGCGGGTCAAATAGGCGCGTTCAGCCTGCACGTCCTCGATAGCCAATTCCACCTCTTCAAGGCGCGCCTCCAATTCATGGCGAGGCCGGCTGCCGAGATGCGTGCGGCTGACGGGCATACCCTCCGGCTCGTTTTCGGAAACAACCGCAACGTAGCAATAGCGGCTATCTTTTTTGATGATCTCATGCACCAGGGGCAAATCGCGCATTATAGCCATGTCGCGATGCGGCAACACGTAGAACCACAGATGCAGTCCGCCCATTTCATACAAGGGGGAAAATTCAAAATCACCCCACGGCTGCATGTCCTGGATGCGTTTGACCAAACCATCGCGCTCATCGGATAGCGCCAGCAGGCGCTGCCTGACGTCGAGTATCTTGCATTCGGTCTCCAGCGCGTCGAAACGGACGGTATCCCGGCTTTGCCGTCTTTTCTGCGGGCATGCGCGTAAAAATTGCAGCGCTTCCCGTGCCCCCGCACTGGGGCCTTCGGTATTCTGGCTTTCGCTTTCCTCCGCGAACGGTTCGATATGCAAGCAGCCCAGTGCCTGCAAGTCCTGTAACAAGCGTTCCCGATCCTCGGTCAACCCCACAAAAGTGACCTTATCCAAACGGACGATGCTCATTCCGAGGCCTCCGCGAGCGCGTTTCGCCCTTGCAATTGTTTCGATTTGGCGAGTTTTGAAGTCACTACCGCGGCGCGTTCGGTTTCGCCGAGATAGATACGAATGCGCTGGATATTCTTACGCGCCGTCGGAATCAGAATTTTGTCGAACAAATTGACCCGTTGCGTCACCCGCCGCAATTGCAGACGTAAAATGTCCAAGCGCTGGGCGGCAATCTCGGCGCGCAGCCGGCACGTTTTGGCGTCCTTCAGTCGTTGCACCAGGATGTCGAGCCATGCCGGCGTCGCCAACAGTGAATACTCGGCGACCTGACAATCAAGCGACTCCAATATTGGCAGTCTGACGCCGACAATGTTCTGCTCACCCAGTTTATAGCCTTTGACGACCACCAGATCGCGCAATGGCAGGCCTTGATCGGCGAGCATCGGCAATTCTTCGCCGATGCGCGTTTCCAAAGCGTCGATCTGCGCCACGGCGGCGGCGTGTTCTTCTTGGGCCTTCTGGGTTTCCATCGTCAATTGTCGGCGTTTCAGGTCGAGCGATGGCAATAATCGCTTATAGAGCTTCAATTGCTCCTGTTCGTGATGCAGTGACTGCTTGCTGAGTTTCAGCTTGGTCATGGCGGCTTACACCTGCGCCGCTTCGGCAACTTGTTGCGGAAAATATTTGTCGATCAAATTTTTCTTCATCAGCAACTCTTCCTTGGTGAAGCATTCCGCCAAGGTCTGCCAGCACAAATCCAAGGCCTCAACGACCGCTATGGAAACCTTGATATCCATAAACCGTTCCTTGAACAGCTTGCCGAACTTCAATAACTTGTAATCGAAAGGCGATAATTCGAAAGCCATCTCCTGTTTCTTTTGCGCTTCGACGGAGCCGGAATAAAAGCGGATCATCGTGTTCATAATTTGACCATGATCTTCGCGCGTGGCCTTGCCGATCACGTGCTGCTTGAGGCGCGACAAGGAACCGAACGGATCGATGATGCCGTCGTGCAAGTAGAACTGTCCCTCGGTGATGTAGCCGGTGTTATCGGGCACCGGATGGGTGACATCATCGCCCGGCATGGTGGTCGTTGTCAGAATGGTAACCGAGCCGGCTCCCTTAAAGTCGCAGGCCTTTTCATAGCGTTGTGCGAACTGTGTGTACAAGTCGCCCATGTAGCCGCGCACAGCCGGAATCCGTTCCTGAGCCACTCCGAGTTCTTTCATCGCATCGGCGTAAGCGGTCATATCGGTCAACAAAACCAGAACCCGCTTGTTTTCCTCTACCGCCATTTTTTCGGCAACAGCCAAAGCCATATCCGCTATCATCAACCGCTCGACCAAAGGATCCGAAGCTTGATTGACAAACATCACCGTCCGGTGAAACACGCCATGGGCTTCGAACGACGTACGAAAAAAATGGTAATCGTCGAAAATCAAACCCATGCCGCCAAAAACCAGAACATCGGCATTGGCCTGAAAACCGATACGCGCCAGCAACTCGTTATACGGCTCGCCGGCAACCGAGAAAATCGGTATTTTTTGGCTTTCGACCAGACAATTGAACAGATCGATCATCGGAACCTTGGTTTCGATCATGTGTGTCGGCATCACGCGCATCACCGGATTAACGGTCGGCCCGGCCACCGCAATGCGCGGGTCGGCGGTCAGTTCTGGACCTCCGTCAATCGGATCGCCGGATCCGCGGAATATCCTTCCCAGTATATTGGGCGAATAAACGACATCCAGACTGCGTCCGAGAAAATTGACGGTAGCGCCTGTGGACAACCCCTTGCCGCCGGAAAATACCTGGAGACTGACAATATCGCGGTCCAGCTCGACAACTTTCGCCAAGGAACTCTCTCCGTCGGTGTTTTCAACGACGGCCATTTCGCCGAAAGCCCTGCCTTTGGCGCGAACCCGGATGGTATCGCCGACAATTTCGAGAAGGCGGGTATGGCGGGCGAGATTATTAATTTGATTCATCACGAAGGCTCCATCTGATCAACACCCAAAAAGCAAAGAGCTAGCGCCGTCTTTGCTCTGGATAATTAGCCGAAGGACGGCGAAGTCAAGACCGTTCACTGTTCGTCAGCATTATGGATTAGCTGATCGCTATTCTATTCCTGCATTAACAGCCATTGCTATTGGACTTTGGTCCAAGGTCTGACTCGCTCGTATTTTTCTTCATTAGACAACTGGCCCCGTAGACACGTGCCATGGTGATATTAAACAGGAACAGCCCGGTACGAGCCTGTTAATTGGGATGCATGCAGAAACTAAATAAAAAAGTCGGGGCAGCTACCTTGGACCAAAGTCCAATAGCGCGGTTTACTTGACTTGGAATATAGTGCGTATTAATCATCTTGAGATTAACTCATCCGTGTCCTGACAAACAGAGTACAATTTTAGTATTCACAGTTTGCTTTTGGGGTGTTGATTATATGGAGCCTTCGTGATGAATCAAATAAATAATCCCGCCCGCCGCGCCCATCTTCCCGAGATTGTCGGCGGCACCGTGCACATGTGCGCTAAAGGCAGGGCAATGGCCAACGTTCAAAGCACCAAGAGGAAAAGCGCATTGACGCAAAGTGCCGGTATCGCAACGCTTCGTGGTGGAGTTGCCCGCGCGGTGCTATTGATCATAGCAATGCATGCCGCAGGCTGTGGCGATAAGGATAAAGAGAAAACCCAGACGCCACCCGTACCCTCGACCTCTCAACCCACGCAACCCCAACCTACGACACCGCCTGTTCCGAAGCCGGAGGCAAAACCCTTGACCAGTCTGGAGTCTCTGGTCGCGCCGATCGCGCTCTATCCCGATCCGCTTCTGGCCGAAGTGCTGGTAGCCTCCACATATCCACTGGAAGTGGTGCAGGCGGCCCGCTGGCTGGAATCCAAGCCTGATCCTGCAACTGTGCGCGATCAAAAATGGGACGCCAGCATCGTCCGGCTGACTGCGGTCCCTGATGTTATCGCGATGATGGACCAACATCTGGACTGGACTACGCAGTTGGGCGATGCCTTCCTGTCAAACCCGTCGCAATTGATGGACGCAGTCCAGGCCTTGCGTAAGCGCGCGACCGATGCCGGATTTTTGAAAGATTCCGATTTTCAAAAAGTCGAAACGAAAACGGTATCGGCGCCGGTGCAGGGGCTAACGGAAACGCCGGGGGCCAAAGTGACACCCGCCGTATTGACCAAGGAAGTGATTACCATACAGCCGGCCAAGGCCGATACGATATCGGTGCCAAGCTATAACCCCGAGGTTGTTTATGCTGCGCCGATGGCGCCACCTCCGGCAACAAGCCAAATGTATCCGGCCGCACCCGCAGCAAGTTATTATCCGACCTATTACCCTCAACCTGCGGCCACGACGACCACTACCACTTCCTCCGGCACCGACCAATTGATGTCGTTTGGGGCCGGCGCCCTCGTCGGGGGCTTGCTGACCTGGGGCATCATGGAATGGGCTCATGATGACGATGATTGGGATGATTACCATGTCTCGCATTATTATGGCGACGCCGTGTGTCGCGGCGGAAATTGCTGGCATGGGGGCGGGGGCTATTATGGCGGAGGGGGCTATGCCAACATTAACCGCGGTAATATCAACGTGGACCGGGACTTTAATATGTCCGGCAATGAGATCAATATAAATCGTGACGGCACTTTCAAGCCGGATCAACTGCCGGCCTTAAAAGACCGAACGAATCGCTGGCAACCGGATGCGCGCCATCGCCGAGGCCAGGCTTTTCCAGCGCAAGCCCAGCAACGGATCGGGCGCGCTGAGTCACCGGCCCTGGCTGGTAACCGGCTCAGCGGCGCACAAAATCTTCCTGCCGACATGCGAGGATTCGGTAAGGGGGACGCGGCGGATCGTTCGACCCCTAGCCGGCTTTCCAGCGCCGATATCCAGCAGCGTTTGGCGGCAAAACCCGGAGCGGCAGTGCGTCCTGGTGATAGCCGTGCCCAACCTTTTCAAAGCAGCCGTGAAAACGCTCTGGAAGGTCTACGAGCATCAGGTCAACGGAGCAATTTCGAAAGCCAGCGCGGCGCCTCGAGTCTAGGCTCCCGGCAACAGGTGAAGGGCCAGTCGCGTGCAAAAGACCTCGCGGCTCCCACGCCGCGCAGATCTGAAAACGGGGCGGCGCTGGGTCAAAGACGATCGGAACCGGCCATGCAGAGACCGAATCAGCAACAGCAGTTGGCCAGACAGCGCAATGAGCAAATGCAGCGGATGCAATCCCAGCGCCATCAAGAAATGGCGCGTCCGAACGCATTCTATAGCGCCCGCGATGGCGGCCGTGTAAATTCTTTCAGCAACCGAGGCAGCGCCAGTCTTAACCGAGGAGGAGCCGGCTTTGCACGTCCTCAACCGGCCATGCAAACCCCGTCATTTGGCGGACAACGCGGCGGGGGCGGCGCAATGAGTAGAGGTGGTGCTGCGAGAGGTCGTGGTGGTCGCCGGTGACGGGGTAACGAGATGAAATCACTTCATTTTTTCCCGGTTCCCGGTCATTGATAGTTTGATCTTTATTTAGGAGAGGTTTCCATCATGATGTCCAATAAACTCCGTTATACCCTTGCGACGTGCATTTTTGTCACCATGCTTGCTTCACGCGCCTTGTCTGCTGCAACCGAAACCAAAGCAGCGGCTATGGGGCAAGGCTTTACGGCGCCCGAAGATGCCGTAAAAGAGCTCGTTGATGCCGCGCGCGACAACGATAAAAATAAATTATCGGTGCTTTTTGGCAGCCAATATGCGGATCTGTTTTCGTCCGGTGACGATGTCGAAGATGCGAACAATCGCGCGGAATTTGTGAAAATGGCGGATGAGAAGTCTTCGGTGGAAAAGCGAGGGAATAATCAAGCGATCCTGCATTTCGGGCAGAATGGCTGGTCATTTCCTGTTCCTCTCGTGAACAACGGTGGTCAATGGCGATTCGATGTCGAGCAAGGCAAACTGGAAATTCTGGATCGGAGAATCGGACGCAATGAACTCAATACGCTGGGCGTAATTCGGGGTTATGTAGAGGCACAGTTCGAATATGCTTCTGTCGATCGGGATGGCGACGAAGTCAGCGAGTTCGCGACCAAATTGCGCAGTGAACCGGGCAAATTCGATGGCTTGTATTGGGAAACGGCGCCCGGTCAGCCCGAGAGCCCTTTGGGACTTCTCGTGGCGGAAGCTAAAGCCGCAGGTTACCAGACAAAAGGCAGCACCGGATCGGCGACGCCTTTTCACGGCTATTTATATAAGATTCTGACTCGTCAGGGCGGCAATGTTCCCGGCGGGAAATACGACTATATCATCAACGGCAACATGATTGCAGGCTTCGCTTTGGTCGCGTATCCGGCGGTCTATGGTTCATCCGGCATCATGACTTTTGTCGTCAATCATCGCGGAAGGATATACCAGAAAAATTTAGGCCCCAAAACCACGGAATTGGCTTTGGCGATGAAAGCCTATGATCCCGATGCTTCTTGGGAAGCGGTGGATGAGAATCCCGGCCAGTGAAAGCGACCTAAACAGGCTGATTAATCTCGTTATATCCATCATAAGATAACTGCCATGAAACACTTCCGCTCAGCGGTGATTGTTCTCTTTGAAAACGCCTGGGAGAGAACATTCAAGGAGATCGCCGGAAAGTACAACGGCTCCGTCCCCCATCAGAGGATCATACCCACCGATTCTCTTGCCAGGCTTGTTCAGGGACAAACCGAAAACTGAAGGAGGATGATCGGTGGATACTTTTACAGCAGTCGCTTTCCTGTTCGGCATTGCCGCGGTCCTGAGTTTTATTAACGACCGTTATCTCCATCTTCAGCACGACATTGGATTGTTGTTATTGGCGGGTCTGACCACCGCGGGACTACGAGTAGTAGAGTCCTTCGTTCCTTCCGGTGCTATCGGCTTCTTGCAGCAACTCACCCAGTCATTTAATCTGAACGACACTCTACTAAAAGGCGTTCTCTGCTTTTTGCTGTTTCGCGGCAGTGTGCGCGTCAGTTGGGTGACGCTGCGCGAACAACGCTGGCTGGTGCTTTGGCTGGCGTTCGCCGGCACCTCGGCGGCGTGCTTTCTCACCGGCGGACTTGTCTATGGCGGCCTTTCAGCTTTCGGCATCGCAGTCACCCTGCCTCAGGCGCTGCTGTTCGGAGCGCTGATTGCCGCTACCGATCCGGTAGCGTCGCTGGCGATTCTCTCCAAAATCGGCTTACCCAAAAATCTGGAAACAGTCGTCGACGGAGAATCCTTATTGAACGATGGCGTTGCGGTCGTGCTATTCACCATTTTCGCCGGATCGGCGATTAACGGCAGCGAGGCCAGTCTTGCCGAGGCCGGTTCCATTTTCGTGCGTGAAGTATTAGGCGGTGCCGTTTTGGGCGTTGTCAGCTGGCTGATTATTCACTATCTGATGTCGCTTTCGAGTACATACTGCACAGGTTTGCTGGTTTCTTTGGGGGCCGTGGCATCGATGTATTCCGCCGCCCAGCATATGGATATTTCGGGGCCGATCGCCACTGTCGTGGCAGGTTTACTGACCGGGAACATCACGGGGACGAGAATGAACGATACCATGCTTGCGCCTCTGCGTATCTTCTGGTCGGGTCTGGACGAGGTGCTGAACGCTCTGCTGTTCGTCTTCGTCGGCTTCCACGTGGTTCTGATCAATCCGTTACACAACGTCATCCCCGGCGTACCGGGCTTAATAGCGATCGCCGCCGTGCTTCTCGCCCGCGCCCTAAGCGTGTCGTCCATCGTCGCCGGGCTCGATAAGGCGGCTGTGATCCGTGCCGACTGCTTCGGCCTGACAAAACTTCTGACATGGAGCGGCCTGCGCGGCGGGCTGTCGTTGGCGCTCGCCGTGTCGCTGCCCGACAGCAACTGGAAACCGCTTATCCTGAATATGACTTTCGCCGTCGTCGTATTCTCGATCATTGTGCAAGGCCTGACTATCCAGCGGCTATTCACCCAGGATAGGCTGGCCGGTTTATTACGCTGAGTTCGCCTTGGCCTTTACAGCAGCCATTAAAAATACTGACAATCCCCTGGATAAAAGAGAATCATTATGGTACGGACGAACTTTTTAGCTACAACCGTTGGGCGCAAAACAAAGCCGTTACCGTCGATTTTGCTAATCCTTGTTGTTACATTGGCGTGCGGTGGCTGCGACCGGGCTCAGCAGCAGCCGGCCGCGCAAGCGCCAACCGTTGAAGTTGTCGATGTCGTGCAACGCGATGTGCCGCTTTCCCAAGAATGGGTCGGCACGCTCGATGGCATGGTCAATGCGCAAATTCTGGCGCAAGTCACAGGCTACCTCATCAAGCAGAATTACCTGGAAGGCAATCCGGTAAAAAAAGGCGCTCTGCTCTACGAAATCGATCCGCGCACCTTTCAGGCTGCCGTGGACGAGGCGCAAAGCAATCTGGCGCGCCAGGATGCGGAATTTAAAACCGCGCGGCTGGCTTTGAAGCGCATTGAGCGATTGCTCCCCGAAAAAGCGGTCAGCGTGCGCGATTGGGACACTGCCGTAGGGCGTGAAGCGCAAGCGCAGGCCGACGTATTTGCCGCCAGGGCGGCACTGGAAAAGGCCAAACTGCAACTCGGTTTTACGCGCATCACGTCTCCCATCGACGGTATTGCCGGAATATCCAGGGCGCAGTTAGGCAATCTGGTCGGGCCGGGGAGCGCCAACGCGGTACTGACTACCGTTTCGCAGGTCGATCCAATCAAGGCCTTTATTCCGCTGAGCGAACAGCAATACCTGCAAGTGGCCATGGAGTTGAACAATAAGGCCGAAGTTCGCCAACCGCCGAAGCTCGAATTGACATTGGCCGACGGCAGCACTTATCCCGAAACGGGCCAATTCTATTTCGCCGACCGTCAGGTCGATGTGAAAACCGGCACGATTCAGGTCGCCGTGCTGTTTAAAAATCCCGGTAATATTCTGCGTCCCGGCCAGTTCGCCAAAATTCGAGCAATCCGGACTAAACAGGGTGCCCTGTTGGTGCCGCAACGTGCCGTCAGTGAAATGCAGGGCAAGTACCTAACCGCTGTGGTAAAACCCGACAATACCGTCGCCATACGTATGGTAAAACCGGCCGAGCGCATCGGTTCGATGTGGGTGATAGACGAAGGCTTGCAGCCCGGCGAACGTGTTGTCGCCGAGGGTGTGCAAAAGGTGAAGGAAGGCATGGCCGTCGTTCCCAAGCCTTTTGCCGATCCATCCGACACCGCTCCTGCCGCCAAGACGGCAGGGTAGAACGCCATGGCTAAATTTTTTATCAACCGTCCCATTGTGGCGATCGTGATCGCCATCCTGATGGTGATGATCGGCCTGGTTTCCATGTCGGAATTGCCGATCGCCCAGTTTCCCAATATCGCGCCGCCGGAAATCCAGGTTCAAACCACTTACACCGGCGCCGACGCAGTCACGGTGGAGCAGTCGGTCGCAACGCCGATCGAACAGCAGATGTCCGGCGTGGACAACATGAACTACATGTATTCCATTAACGCCAACAACGGACAGATGACGCTGAGGGTCAACTTCGACGTGAAGACAGACCCGAATACCGACCAGGTGTTGTCGCAGATGCGCAAATCCCAGGCCGAGTCGCAATTGCCCCAGGACGTGCGCAACTATGGAGTCAACGTGCAAAAATCGACGGCGTCGCCGTTGGTCATGTTTGCCCTGTTTTCGCCCAAGGGCACTTACGACAATATTTTCCTCGCCAATTACGCCTATATCAACATCAACGACCAGATGACCCGGGTGAAGGGCATCGCCAGCGTGTCGGTTTTCGGCGCCGGCCAGTATGCGATGCGTATCTGGGTCAAGCCTGACCAACTCGCCAAGCTTAATATCACGATTCCGGAGATCATCAACGCCGTCCAGGCGCAGAACAACGTCAATCCTGCCGGCAAGGTCGGCGGCGAGCCGGTACCCCCGGGCCAGGAATTCACTTACGCTGTCCGTGCCCAGGGCCGCTTGCAGACCGAGGAAGAATTCGGCAACATCGTGCTGCGCGCCGACCCGTCCGGTTCCATCGTCCGCATCAAGGACGTGGGACGCATCGAACTCGGCGCCCAGGCTTATGACATGATCGGACGGCTCAACGGCAAGCCGGCGGCCCTGGTCGCTTTGTACCAACTGCCCGGTTCCAATGCCATCGAAGCCGCCGACGGCGCCAAGAAGATGATGGCGGAGTTGAAGACCCGCTTCCCCGAGGACCTCGATTATGTGGTCGCCCTGGACACCACCCTGGCCGTCACCGAAGGTATCAACGAAATCGTGCATACCTTGTTCGAGGCGCTGGTGCTGGTCATCCTGGTGGTCTTCCTGTTCCTGCAAGGCTGGCGGCCGACTCTGATTCCGCTGCTGGCGGTGCCGGTGTCGCTGATCGGCACCTTCATGCTCTTTCCTATGCTGGGTTTTTCGATCAACACGCTATCGCTGTTCGGCCTGGTGCTGGCGATCGGCCTCGTGGTGGACGACCCCATTGTGGTGGTTGAGGCCGTGGAACACCACATCGAAAAAGGTTTAAGCCCCAAGGAAGCCACCCTCAAGACGATGCGGGAAGTGACCGGCCCCATCATTGGCACCTCGCTCGCCTTGATCGCGGTGTTTATGCCGACGGTGTTCATTCCCGGCATCACCGGACGACTTTACCAGCAGTTCGCCGTTACCGTCGGCGTGTCGGTGATGATCTCCACCTTCAATTCACTGTCACTGAGTCCCGCATTGGCGGCGTTGCTGCTAAGACCACGGGTGCGCGGCACTGGTCCGGTGCAAAAATTTTATGACGGTTTCAACCGGCTATTTGGCCGCGCCAATGAGGGTTATGTGGGATTTTGCGCGGTGCTGATTCGTAAAAGCTTGATTAGCATGGTATTTCTCGTCATCCTCGCGGTTGTCGCCGGAACTCTGGGAAAAGGCTTGCCGATGGGCTTTTTGCCCGACGAGGATCAGGGTTATCTTTTCGCCGGCATCCAGCTTCCCAATGTAGCCTCGCTGCAACGCACGGACGAAGCGACACGGAAAGTCGAGGAGATTTTGAAGAATACGCCGGGCGTGGAATACTATTCCTCGGTGATCGGTTACAACATGCTCAGCCAAGCCAATACCACCTACAATACTTTCTTTTTCATTGCCTTGAAGAATTGGTCGGAGCGTACCAAGCCGGAGGAGCAATACACGGCCATCAAGGCGCATATCAATCGAGCGATGTCCCAAATTCCCGATGCCATCGGTTTCGCCTTCCCGCCGCCGGCCATTCCCGGCGTCGGCACTTCCGGCGGCGTGACCATGGTGCTTGAGGACAGAGCGGGCAAGGATGTAGCCTTCTTGGCGCAAAACACCAGCAAATTTATCGAGGCGGCGAAAAAGCGCCCTGAAATTGCGGGAATCTATACAACCGGTCTCCCCTCGGTGCCGCAGATTTTCGTTGACGTGGACCGGGATAAGGTGCTCAAGCAGGGGGTTTTGCTGTCCGATGTCTACAAGACTCTGCAAGCCTACATGGGCTCGGGTTTCATCAATTACTTCAATCGCTTCGGGCGGCAATGGCAAACTTATGTGCAGGCCGAGGGCGAGTACCGCAAGGATACCGAGTCCCTGGGCCAGTTCTATGTGCGCAACAGCGCAGGCGACACCGTGCCCCTGGCCGCTTTGACCAGCATACGCAAAACCGAAGGGCCGGAGTTCACCATGCGTTACAACTTGTTCCGTAGCCAGCAAATCGGTGCGTCGGGCAATCCGGGCTTTAGCTCCACGCAAGTGATGCGCGCCCTGGAAGAGGTTTTCGCCGAGACCATGCCCAAAGAAATGGGTTACGACTATCTCGGCATGAGCTTCCAGGAGCAGCAAGCCCAGAAAGGCATTTCGCCTGCCGTCGTGTTCGCCTTCGCGATTTTCTGCGTATTCCTGATTTTGGCCGCGCTTTATGAAAGCTGGAGTCTGCCCTTCAGCGTATTGCTGGGCACGCCGATCGCCGTGTTCGGGGCCTTCGTGGGACTTGCCTTGGGCCACTATGAAAACAACCTGTATGCCCAGATCGGGCTGGTGATGTTGATCGGCTTGGCCGCGAAAAACGCCATTTTGATTGTCGAGTTCGCCAAAATGGGGGTAGAGGAGGGCAAATCCGTCCTGGATGCGTCCCTGGAAGCGGCGCGTTTGCGCTTGCGCCCGATTTTGATGACGGCCTTATCCTTTATCTTAGGCTGTGTCCCTTTAGCCATCGCCAGCGGCGCTGGCGCGCTGTCGCGGCGGGTAATGGGATACGCTGTCATCGGCGGCATGACTGCCGCCACTACCATCGCCATTTTCCTCATTCCGGTGTCGTTCTACGTGGTTGAAAAATTTTCGCGGCGCGGTACCGCTTCGGACAAACAAGTGCCGCAGGAGCAGGACCGTGCGTAATCTCTCGCTATTATTGCTGATCGCCATGCTCTCCGGCTGTTTCAAGGTCGGCCCGGATTACCGCAAACCGCAGGTCGATACACCGCAAACTTGGCGCTTTGCCGAAAGAGAAGGCAAAGACACCAGCAACCTGCCGTGGTGGGAGCAATTCGGTGATCCCGTGCTGAATCGCCTGGTGGAGCGCGGCATTCAGGGAAATCTCGATCTTAAAGTCGCCATCGCCAATGTCGAGCAATTTATGGGGCAATACGGGGCTACGCGCGCCAATTTATTCCCGCAGATTTTCGGAGCTGCGAATTACGCGCACGCCCAACCCAGCAGAGGAGGCGGCGATGTATTGAGTAGCGGAACAAACAATAACGAAGTTGACTTTGCCAGGCTCGGCGCATCAATGCAATGGGAGATCGATGTCTGGGGCGGGCTGCGGCGCGCCAAGGAAGCGGCGCAGGCGGATCTGCTCTCGCAGGAAGCGGTGAAACGCGGCGTGATTCTAACCTTGGCCAGCGCTATCGCCCAAACCTACGTGCAACTGCGCACTTTCGATAAAGATCTGGAAATTACCCGCGCAGTCGTGCAAACGCTCAAGGAAGATTTGCATATTCGGCGCGTGCGCTTCCAGGAAGGTTACACCTCCGAACTCGAAGTCACCCAGGCCGAGTCCGAATATGAGCGGCGCAGCGCCTTGATTCCGTTTTACGAACAAAGCGTCGCGCAAACAGAGCATGCATTGAGCGTGCTGCTCGGTAAAAATCCGGGTCCGATCGAGCGCGGACGCAGCTTCGACGAACTTATGATGCCTGCCGTGCCGGCCGGCTTGCCTTCCGAGTTACTCGCGCGCCGGCCCGACATACAGCAAGCGGAACAAGCGCTGGTAGCCGCGAATGCCCGGATCGGCGTGGCGAAGGCGCAATATTTCCCGAAAATTTCCTTGACCGGCGATGTCGGCCAGATAAGCACGCAGGTTGCGTCTTTATTCGCGCCGGGCGCCAATTTCTGGACCGTGGGATCGGCGTTGCTCACGCCGATCTTCACCGCCGGTAAAATCGCCGGCCAAGTGCAGACGGCCGAAGGCGCCCAACAAGCGGCACTGGCTAATTACCGGCGCGCCATCATCAACGCCTTCCGCGAATTCGAGGATTCTCTGGTCGGCGGCATCAAGACCAAACAGCGCAGCGAGAAACAGGCGCGACGGGTAGCGGCGGTAGAAAATTATTACAATTTGTCGCGCAAACGTTACGATGAAGGCTATACCGATTATCTCACCGTGCTCGATGCGGTGCGCAATCTATTCGACGCGCAGATCGACTTGATCCAGGCGCGCAGCGATAATTTCACGGCATCGATCGGTTTATATCGAGCCATGGGCGGCGGCTGGATCCTTGCCGCCGAAAAAACCTTACAGCCTGCCGAACCGGCGGAAGCGTCAATGTTTCCCTAACTATTTTCCCTCCGAGCGCCGCACGTGCTGTATTGAATTAATTGACTTTATTCCAGGTCAAAAAAAGACTAGCGTCACGAGTCAGTACACTCGGCTAAATATTGTGTAAACCAGGAATCGCTGGATATAACCATCCATTGGCTTTATCAAACAGAAACAATTTAATAAAAACAGGAGCGTCCCATGAGTGATACAGACCTGAACAATCTTGAACCCCTCGATAAAGAAACTTTGCGCAAGACGCACGCCTACTGGAGAGCCTGCAACTATTTGGCCGCCGGTATGATTTATCTGCAAGAAAATCCCTTGCTCAGAGATCCGCTCAAACCCGAGCATATAAAAAACCGCCTTCTCGGCCACTGGGGCGCCAGTCCGGCACTGAGTTTTACCTATATCCATCTGAATCGCCTGATTAAGAGCTACGACCTGAATGCGATCTTCATGGCGGGACCGGGCCATGGTGCGCCAGGCGTTCTGGGACCGGTGTATCTGGAAGGCACTTACTCGGAAATTTATCCGAACAAAAGCGAAGACCTGGAAGGAATGCATCAGTTCTTTAAGGAGTTTTCCTTCCCCGGCGGTATCGGCAGCCATTGTACGCCGGAAACGCCGGGATCGATCCATGAAGGCGGCGAACTGGGTTACAGTGTGTCCCATGCCTTTGGCGCGGCTTTCGATAATCCCGACCTCTTGGTGGCGGTCGTCGTCGGCGACGGCGAAGCGGAAACCGGGCCCTTGGCGACGTCCTGGCATTCCAACAAATTTTTGAATCCGGTCCGCGATGGCGCGGTGCTGCCGGTTCTAAATCTGAACGGTTACAAGATCAATAATCCGACCTTGCTGTCGCGCATCAGCTATGAAGAGCTTGAAAACCTGTTCAAAGGCTATGGCTGGACGCCTTATTTCGTCGAAGGCAGCGATCCCGAAGTGATGCATCAACGCATGGCTGCTGTGATGGAACACTGCGTGACCGAAATTCGCAAGATTCAGCAGGCAGCGCGTGCAGGCGGCGCTCTGGTGCGGCCGCGCTGGCCGATGATCGTACTGCGCAGCCCGAAGGGGTGGACAGGTCCGAAAGAAGTGGATGGGCATAAAGTCGAAGGTTTTTGGCGAGCCCACCAGGTGCCCCTTTCCGGTATGAAGGAAAATCCGGCGCATCTGAAACAGCTGGAAGAGTGGCTGCGTAGCTACAAACCGGAAGAGTTGTTCGACGCCAACGGCCGCCTGATCTCCGAACTCAAGGAGCTTGCGCCAAAGGGCGTGCGGCGCATGAGCGCCAATCCCCATGCCAATGGCGGACTGTTGCGCAAAGCCTTGCGTCTGCCGGATTTCCGCGACTACGGCGTCAAGGTGGACAAACCCGGCCAAACCGAAGTGGAAAACACCAGGCCATTGGGCGTTTTTTTGCGCGATATCATGAAGCTGAACCCGACCAATTTTCGCGTGTTCGGACCGGATGAAAACACCTCGAACAAGCTCGATGACATCTATCAGGTCAGTAAAAAAATGTGGTTGGCGGATTACTTGCCTGAGGACGCCGACGGTGGTGAATTAGCGCCGGATGGCCGAGTCATGGAAATACTTTCCGAACATACCCTCGAAGGATGGCTGGAAGCTTACCTACTTTCCGGACGCCACGGTTTTTTCTCCAGTTACGAAGCCTTCGTCCATGTGATCGATTCGATGTTCAACCAGCACGCCAAATGGCTGGATATATGCAACGATCTTTCCTGGCGGGCGCCGGTTTCATCGCTGAATTTGCTGATCACCTCCACCGTATGGCGGCAGGATCACAACGGCTTTACCCATCAGGATCCGGGTTTTCTGGATGTGGTCGTCAATAAGAGCCCTGAAGTCACGCGTATCTATCTGCCACCGGACGTCAATACGCTGTTGTCGGTCGCCAGCCATTGCTTGCAGAGCACAAACTACTTCAACGTAATCGTTTCGGACAAGCAGAAACACCATCAATTTTTGGACATGGACGCCGCCATCGAGCATTGCACCAAAGGCATCGGCATCTGGGATTGGGCGAGCAACGATCAAGGCTCGGAACCCGATGCGGTGATGGTGAGTTGCGGCGACATTTCGACGCAAGAAGCCTTGGCGGCTGTTTCCCTGTTGCGGGTGCATTTTCCGCAATTGAAAATCCGCTTTATCAATGTGATGGATCTTTACCGTCTGACGCCGGAGAGCGAGCACCCGCACGGGCTTTCCGACCGCGACTTCGACAGTCTGTTCACGACCGATAAGCCGGTGATATTCAACTTCCACGGCTATCCCTGGCTGATTCACCGTCTGGCCTACCGCCGCACCAATCATAAGAACATGCATGTGCGCGGCTACAAGGAAAAGGGCAATATCAATACACCGCTCGAATTGGCCATTCGCAATGAGGTCGACCGATTCAGCCTAGCCATCGATGTGATAAACCGGGTTCCGGGCCTTAGCGTGTCCGGCGCGCATGTGAAAGAAAAATTGCGCAGCATGCAGATCGGTTGCAGTCAATATGCTTACGAACATGGTATCGACAAACCCGAGATTGCGTCCTGGAAATGGCCCCAATAATAATCGGCCAATCGAGGTATCATCATGACAAAACGTTAAATCCTCCCGGTTTGCCGAAAGGATTTAACTGATTTAACTTTTATCGTCAGTCATGAGGGCATGATTTGCCAAAAGACTTGGGCCCTAAAACTGCGGAAATCGTCGCGAAGATGAAAGAGTACAACCCTGATTCGACCTGGGAGCCGTTCCAAGCTCCTGAGTAAGCCGATTCTGGCGAAGGGGCCATGCATGTCATGACCCGTTAAAATGCATTCTTGGCAAGGGATGGCGTTTTTTGAAATATACCCTGACCCTGCCACAATGCCATTAAGTTAAGAGAAGCTTCGCTCCTTCTCCCTTCGGGAGAAGGCTGGGATGAGGGGATCAAAATAAAGTATTTTTCCTTATTTTTGATCCTCCTCACCCCAACCCTCTCCA
>NZ_JAXUHN010000033.1:0-32870 GCF_035916875.1 Methylomicrobium sp. Wu6 | reverse complement strand
AACTTCAGGGGCAAGATTAAGAATTTTACGGGTGAAAATTTTTGGGCGCGCGGTTATTTCGTATCAACAGTCGGGCTTGATGAAGAAATGGTGCGGAATTATATCCGCGAGCAAGAGCGTGAAGAAGATCGCTACGAGCAATTGACACTCTTTGGACAAATGAATCCGCCTTCAGGCGGTTCATGAACCCGCCCCTTTGAGGGGCTAACCGATATAAGCCCCCGGCTATGCCGGGGGGCATTTAACTTAATAACTTTCTAATTTATAAAGGCAAGTATAACACCCGCTTTTCAGACGATCTGACGCTAAGTTTAGGTCTACTTCAACTGGATAGAGTCATACCGAGTAAGGTATCCACGTTCGCAAACACAGCTTAGCGTACAGTACTTTGCTAATTCTGCTCTCCCTTATCGGGCTTCTTTTCCGTAGAGGAATTTCGAGGCGTTACTTTTGGACGAGTCCTTAATGTGCATCATCCGTATGCCATGCCGGCAGCATGTAAATGTCATGGGGCTTTAAACCCATCTTTTTCAATGTATCAATACTCGTTTTCTTGGTCATTTTGTGTAAATCGATCACGGTAATCGAGCCATCGTCCATTTCGGGCAGATTTAAAAAATTGTTCTGCACAAATGCGTATTTTTCATCAGGCGAAAAGACGACATGATGAGAGCCGGCGGCTGTGGGAATCGATTTCAATAAAACAGGTTTTGCTATGGATTGGCCGCTGATGTCGAAAATATTCAATGCGCCTGGCTTTGCGGTGGTGACGTATAACCGATCGTGTGCCCGGTTAAAGTAAATTTCTAAAGGAACGCCTTGCTGGATTTCCGAAAAATCATAAATGGGCTGAAAATCAAACGTATCACTAGTTGCCTGCCATGTCGCCCGCCATAATTTGCCCTCGAATAGGGTATTGATATAAGCCAGCGGTGGATTCGCATGCGGTACGAATACCGCCTCTACCGGGGCAGACCTTGAAGGGCTGGGTTGATCGGACAATTTATGCGTGGACAGCACCTTACCGCTCGTCGCTTCGATGACGGTGACGGTTTCACCCGGATCTTTCAGGTCGGACGGACGCACGGTGCTGGTAACGATTAGCCGATTGATATCTTCTTGCAGCCCAATGCCGTGCGGGTACCGAATGGAGGTGTCCTGGCCATTGGCGGCAATGACCTGTTTGACTTTATCTGTCTGCGCATCGCCGACGATCACATTGCTCGATCCCATGCAGGTGAGATACCAGGTTTTCTGGTCCGCGGTGAATGCCATGTCTTCGCCGACTTCACACTCAGGCACATCCAGTAATTTAACGGTGTACGGCGTACGCTTCATGTCGATCACGCGCAAGGCACCATTGCCCAAGGCGGTGATATAGGCCTTGCTTAAATCCTTGTTGTAAAAGAAATGATGGGAAACGGTATCAGGCGGTAGCGGCAGATCGGTTAAGATTTTGCTGAATTGCGGCGAATCAGGATCTACATCAAGGATCGCAATGCCTTCCCGGCGGGGCGTGCTGCCGGGTTTGCTGTCGTAGTTCACCATGGCCAATATTTCGGCATGGGCCATCGTCGAAGTAAGCAGCAACAGGCTGCACAGGGTCTTTACTATTGATTTCTGGATCATTGTCATGGCTCGAATTGAATGTCGAAATTTTAAAAATGCTCATTTGTAAACGGTTACAAACTCGCTATTTAACTCACTTAAACTTCCGCTGTTGCTGGCCGATGCCGATTTTCATCTGCGAAATTCGATTGCTCGAATCCCAGCTTTCTCAGCACTTCTTTTGACCGTCGCTTGGCCTGGGGCAATAGAGACGCCATAGGCTTCAAGAAAGCCCAAGTCATTTGGGAAATCTCTATCATTTCTGGGCGGCTAAGGCATCCTCGCTAAAAATGCCCGTCGATCCTGTCATTGGACATAGTCATTTCCTCCTGAAAATGGCGAAGAGTGGGGCGCTGCTTGTTTTTAAGATCATGCTTTAAACAAGCCTCCCAATAATTCGTCATAGCACTGTTTTAAAGGCACGGTGGAGTGTTCGATTTTCATGCGCAACAATGCCCCTTGCCAGGCATTTATCCAAAGATCTGCCATTTCCCGTGCGGATTTGTCGGCGCGAATCGAACCTTCCCTTTGAGCGCAACTTAAAGCGAGTTCCCAAGCATCAAGATAACAGTCTAACGCGGTTTTCAAGGCCATTCGGCAGACACCGCTGGTGTCACCGACCTCACCCATTAAATTTCCTAATAAACAGCCTCCCTTGAATTCGAGGGCTTCCAGTTCCCTCATTGTTTCTTGGACATAACGTTCCATGGCCCCGAGAGCATTGCCTTCGGATTGTTCCAGATAACTTTGCAACCGTTCCACATAGATCGCTATGTAGTGGGTGATTGACGCCGCTGCAAAGTCTTCTTTACTGCCAAAATAGCTGTAAAAAGAGCCTTTAGGAATTTGCACGGCATCAAGAATCTCTTTGAGGCCTGTCCCATGAAAGCCCTGGAGCATGAGCAAGGAGACGCCTTGATTGAGTAAATTTTCACGCTTGGTTTGTTTTTGAGTGAGCTTTTGCATGGGCACAATATACGACCGGTCGCCTATAATGTCAAAATAAATTAGACCGGTCGTCTTTTTATTCAGTCCGTTTATGGAGACCGAATCATGCTGGCCCCGGTCGCCTATCTCGAAGCCAAGGATGCCAGCCGGAATATTCACCGCGCCTATTCGATTGCCTATGGCCAAGACCTCTTCGGCAACTGGATCGGGCTTTGTTGCATAAATCCGCCATCATCCCCATTGTATAAGTAAATCCACTGAGCACAAACAGGAATGTCCAAGCCACTGCCACAGAAATACCGAACCATTAACTGGCGAGACTACAATCAATCCCTGAAGCAGCGTGGCTCGATGCTGCTATGGATTGATAAAGAGATGGATTGGTTGGCGCCTGGCAGCGGTAAACGAGGTCGAGAGGAGAAATTTTCCGACGCCGCCATCCAGTTTTGCCAGATGGTCAAGAATCTATTCGGATTGGCATTACGGCAAGCGTGCGGGATGGTTGCCAGTTTATTAAAGTTGTCCGGCCTGGATTGGCCGACGCCGGATTACACAACCCTTTGCCGTCGTCAGCAGCGTTTGCAAGTGTGTATTTCCTATCGCGCCAATCCTAATGGCCTGCATTTGTTGGTCTACAGCACGGGCGTGAAAATGGTGGGAGAAGGTGAATGGAAGGCCAAGAAGCATGGCGCCGAGTATCGTCGGCAATGGCGTAAAGTTCACTTGGGTATCGATAACCTAAAGGTCACAAGTGCCGAAACCCTCGAAATTCGGGCGATTGAAGTGACTTCGAATCGAGTCGGTGATGCCCAGGTTTTGCCCGATTTACTCGCTCAGATACCCGCCGATGAAATGATTGCATCTGTCAGTGGCGATGGCGCCTACGATACCAAGGGTAGCCACAAGGCCATTGCTGAGCGTCGTGCTGATGCTGTCATTCCCGTGCGCAAGAATGGCAAACCCTGGAAAGAAAATACGCTTGGCGCCAAAGTTCGAAATGACACCTTGCGTGCCACCCAAAGGTTAGGCCGAACTCTTTGGAAAAAATGGAGTGGTTATCATCGCCGCAGTTTGGTGGAAGCCAAAATGCGTTGTTTCAAACTCTTGGGAGAACGTGTCAAGGCGCGGCTCTTTAATAGCCAGGTCGCCGAATTACAAATTCGTGCGGCGCTGTTAAATCGGTTTACCCAGTTGGGGACGCCGATCACCGTGGCCATACCCTAAATTCGTCCAGCGATTTGGGTAAGGGAAGATTTACTTGCTACGGGATTTATGCAACAAAGCCGTATTGATGCCATGATGATCGTGCCTCACATTCAGTATTGCGAATATTTGTGAAAACACGTTAGCTTTTGGCAATGGAAAATCTAAGGGTAAAACCTAAGCCCTTGAATTTATATGGTGCTCGGGCCGGAGTCGAACCGGCACGGTGTTTCCACCGAGGGATTTTAAGTCTCTTAAAATCAATAATATACAAAACAGCGCAGCAAACAACAGCTAAACTATCAAAGACTTATGTATTTTTCATTGTTGTCATTTTTTATTGATTGTTATCTTTTTTTGCTGACAAGTGCCCCATCAGTGTCCCGGCAGAACGCACAAAAAAGCCGGGCCATCTCAGCATTTGCGGATTTCAGCAAAGTGAAACTCCCGGCTATCTCTCGCTAACTCTTCCAAATCAATGTGAAATGGCCGTGAGATGATTTTTCATATTTTCCAAGGGCATTAAAGCAAGCTGTCGAAAATAGCTATTCATCCATTTGGATAATGCTGCGCTCGGTCAAAACCTGGGCTTTGCTCCATTTATGGACTGCCATAATCCGGGGGAATTGGGTAACTGTTGCAATCTCCAAAATAGCGCTTAAGGGCTGCAAGGTGACTCAAAAAAACCAGTGATTTGCGTTAACCCTGAACAATTTATGGACTCCGAAAAAACGGCTATTTTCGCCCTTTTTGGGGTGGCGAAATCCGGTGATTTTTGTCACTGGAATGGTCCATTACAGAAAGCAATTTAACCAGCGCAATACCCGGCTGGTAGTGCCCCAGTCGAAGTTTTAGCTTTGACCAAAGTTCCGGCGGAATGTAGATTTCAAGCCGCTTGTAGCCTTGCTTGTACTTGGCTTCGCGGTACTTATTTTGAGCTGCGGCGTGGTATTTTCGCTTGTCTTGGTCAATCATTTTTTGGGTTTCCTTAAAGCATTTAGCGGTAACTTTCTTGGTAACTTTCGGTAACATTTCAGAGTAACTTTTGAGTGACATTGCCTGGTTGCGCAACTTTTAATAGCGCAACTTTCCAAGCTTGGAAACCCAAGCTTGATACCTCAAAATCCAACCTTGCTTGCGTGAGTCTTGGCTGCATGGCACTATTAACGCCTTAACTGAGGTAAATACAAAATGCTAAACTCATATTCATACAATAATGTTGACGATTCCCAAGCGCGTTCGCTGATTTCCGAATTGCTCCACGAATCCAGGCTTTACCGCAGCGGGCAGGATTATCAAGAAATGCTCGACTTTGTTGTACGCTTGCGCAATTTCGCGCCTTTCAATGCATTTTTATTACATACGCAAAAGCCGGGGCTACGTTTCGCGGCTTTCGCATCGGATTGGCGAAGGAGGTTCGAACGTACGGTCAAGGAAGGCGCCCGTCCTTTAGTCATCATGTGGCCGTTCTCGCCGGTCGCCTGGGTGTACGATGTCGAAGATACCGACGGTCCGGATTTACCGCGCGATATTGCCGAAGCATTTCGGGCGACAGGCCCAATAGATCAATACAGCATAAAATGGTTTATCCAATCGCTTGCCAAGCACGGAATAGAAACCTTGCAAGGCGAATACGGCGACGGCCTCGCAGGCTTCATTTGCAAGCCGGACAGCGTTACGACAGAAATTGTTAAACGCGTCGAAAAAACCAAAGAACCGAAAGCCGACAAAGAAAAATCGCATTACCGTATTCGCCTTAATCAAGCCCATTCACCAAGTCTGCGCTTCGCCACGCTGACGCATGAATTGGCGCATCTGTTTTTGGGGCATTTGGGCTATGACGGCTATTTGAAAATCACTGACCGGAGGAACATTGCCCATGAATTAAGGGAAATCGAAGCCGAATCGGTCTGCTATATCGTCTGCCGGCGTAACGGCGTCGAACCGGATTCCTGGAGGTATTTAGCGAATTTCAGGCAATGTGAAGAATTGCTGGCGCGGCTGGATTATTACCCTCTGCTGAAAGCAGCCGGAAGAATCGAAACGGTGCTCGAACTGGCGACGCATAGCCGGTTTTGAATGGCGGCTACTCATTGAAAACCGCTAAATACGCGGAAAACACAAAAACCCGATTACGGCTTTGCCCGGTCGCTTCCTCTAATACGCCATGTTTACACATGGCGGCTACCAAATCGTTTGCCGCTTTATAGCTGAGTCCGCATATTGTCTGAACCTGTTCAATGTTGCCAATCACCGGCTCCCTGAATAAGGCATTCAACAACGTTTGCGCGCTTGCTGCGCGGCGGCCGAATTGGGTTTGCAAATCCCGTTCTATGGTCGCTTTCAAGTCGAGAATTTTCGACAAAGTGCTCGCCGCCAGCGTAGCCGTCTGTTCAATGCCGACCAAAAAATACTTGAGCCATTGCAACATATCGCTTTTGTCACGCACCGCCATTAGATTGTCGTAATACAGGCCCCGGTTTTTTTCGAAATAACTGGAAAGGTACAGCAACGGCTTTTCCAGAATCCCTTCGCTGACCAGAAACAATGTAATCAACAAACGGCCAATGCGCCCATTGCCGTCCAAAAAGGGATGTATGGTCTCGAACTGATAATGGGCAATGGCGATACGGATCAAGGCCGGCACCTGAATATCGGGATTATGCAGAAAATTCTCCAAATCCCCCATCAACTCTTCCACATAGCGATGATGCGGCGGAATAAAGGTCGCGTCCGCCAGGCTATGCCCGCCTATCCAGTTCTGGCTTGCGCGGAACTCGCCGGGCAGCTTATGCGTGCCGCGCACATTATTCAGCAAAATGGCATGGGTTTTCTTAAGCAGCCTTGAGGAAAGCGGCAGAGCCTGCAATTCAGCGACGGCCTGATTCATCGCGGCGATATAGTTTTGTACCTCGCGCCAGTCATTACGGTGCTCCGGCAAAATGTCACGCTCCGGTAAGACGGCTTCATACATATTCGTCTGCGTGCCTTCGATGCGGCTCGAAACGACAGCCTCTTTGGTGACGTGCAGACGAATAAACAAATCGATATTGGGCACCAAGCGGGCGAATGAATTCAATTCCCCCAGCTTGACGGCGGCTTTTTCCAACAGCGTATTGACCTGCGACGTTTGCCAAATCCATTCGTCATTGATCTTCGAGGGTACGAAATAGCGGTATTCATAGCCTTTTTCGTGTTGGCCCGAACTGTATTGTTCAAGTTGGATGGTCATAGAGGTTTGCGAACCGAAAGTAACATAAGTGCGGCATTATTTTACTTTTAATGCAAAAAGTAAAACATAAAAACGATTATGTTACTTTGCTGCTTTTCAAGAACAAGACAACTCGGCAATTTGGTTTTTGCAACTCCGTCGGCAAGGCTTCGGTTTCTTAGGGCAGTTGCTGACTTTTAATGAATCCGCTCTCAAAAGATTAGTTTGGCAAACCGCCCAGGATCGCGGCTTCAATTTCTTCGGCGGAACGGGTTTTCAGCGTTTCGGCTTTTTGCCGGGCAGTGGCCGCTTGCTGGCGGGCTTTGGTAATGACATTCATCAAATCCCGCTGGATTTTGATTGGCGGTAACGGAACTTCGTAGTTGGCGATCATTTCTGCGTTAAGGTTTGGCTGATTGTTGCCGCTCGCCAGTGCTCGTATGCGGTCGTATTCGCCCATCAGATAAAACCACAGAAAATCGGTCTCAATTCGTGAGTCAAAATTAGAAAGTACGCAACAGGCTTGGTTAGTTGCCGCTTCGATGCCGAGCTTTGCTGTTCTTCCCCTTGTTGCGCCTTGCCCGTACATGGCAATTATCAGGCTACCAGCGGGATAAAGTTTGGCAGAGCTGTTCTCCAAGGCTGATGGTGTAACCTTTTCTTCCGTCTCAAAAATAATCTCGTTACGAACCTCCGTTGTTTTCACCCAAGGGATATGGCCGCCATCGTAGTATGCCGCGACTTTGCGCGATGGCGTCCCGCCGCTGCCAATCCGACATATTTCTTTGATTTTTAATGTTGGATACATGAAAACAAGCGAGCGGTTCTTGGTATTCCTACACATGTCCACGCCCCAGCGTTCAAATTCGCTCCATTGGACTGCAAACGCCTTGCGCGGCTTGATTTCATCTGGCGCAACCAAACCTAAGCCATGCAGGAACTCCCGTCCAGCGTCTTTTTCGATTTGCTCGGCCAAAGCTAATGCTTCCACTGACGCTAACCGCGCATCCCGCCATTTTTTTACGATGGTGCGTTGTACGCCGAGCGGCGGAAGCGGAATTTCCACGTCCATAAGTTGAGACGGTTGCACACGTTTACGGCCACTTGCACCGCTAATCATGGCGTTGATAGTTTGGCGAAAAAACTGAGTACGGAAAAGCAAGGTGACGTATTCAGCTAATGCGATATTTTCTCGAATTCGATAAATGGGAAATTCGCTGGTAAAAGCAGCTAAAGGAATCGTTTCTGGAACTATACCGATAGCTCCATTACGGACATCGATTTTGGAATACACAATATCGCCAGCTTCTGCGAGATAGAGCTTTCCCTTGATTTCTGAAGGCGTAGTATCACGTGGTTCCATCGATCCATCGAAACGCAAAGTCACTAGATGCATGTGGGCGAAATTCGCTTTTTGACGATCAATTTCAACTTGCCTGTTTTCAAGGGCAATGGATAGTGGACGAATGTAATCTGTCGGCCATTTCCACTTTTGAACGGCAAATCCCGCTGCGCTCCATCGCTCCATATCCACGAACCACACCGCCAAGCCCCGCACACCATTTTCGGCGGCGGGGCTTAGACGAAAAAAGGCGTGGGGTCTTTCCTGAATTCCCGGAAAAGCTCGACCGCCGTCTTATCAATGCCGGCGGGCAGGCGTTCGTTCGGATAGAGTTCGTTGGCGTCCACCTCGCCGGTGGCGCTGATGCCGACTTTTTCCGCTTCGTAGAGGAACACCGGATAGTTGAAGCGCTGCTTCAACAGCGCCCGCGCCTGTTGCGCGATGCGCGTTTGCAGTTCCTTGAGCTTGGCAGCGGCTTCCGCCTTCTCCGCCTTCAACTGGGCGTTGGCGGCGTCCACTTGCGCTTGCAGGCGCTTTTTTTCGTCCGGTGGCAGCTTCTTGTCGCTGCTGAAATCGCTTAGTTTATGGCGCGGTTTGTCCGCAATCGCTTTGAGTGCAGCTTTTTCATCGGCATATTGCGCTTCCACTTCGGCCAGCGCGGCCTGTTGTTTGGCGTCGAAATCGGCCTTTTCTTGCGTATTGAATTTTTGCAGGAACAGCAGCGACGCCTTGACGCTCGCGCCGGAAGACATGAAGGTTTCCTGCGGCAAGCTGAGAACCGCACGGACAAAGGCGCGGTCTTCGACGAATTCACGCACGTAGGTCAGCGACGGGTTGTTGAAAATGCCTTCCGGCAACACGATGCCGAGCCGCCCGCCAGGCTTGAGCAAATCGAGGCAGCGTTCGATGAACAGGATTTCGGTCTTGATCTTGCTGGTTTCTGCCTTCGGCAATTTGAACAGGCTGGCGATAGGTTTACCTTTTGCGGCCTGGACGCGAGCTTGGGCTTGGTCGTAGGCTGAGCCGTACGCCTTGCGGTATTGCTCGGCGATTTCCTCCGGCACGGTGACTTGCGCTTCTTCCACATGGTCGGTGCCTTCGACGTTGGCGCCGAACGGTGGATTGGTCAAGATGATGTCGAAGCGGCCTTCGAAAATGCCGTTGACGTTGATGAAGCCGTTTTGATGATGCACGCCTCCGTGGCCGTCACCGTGCATGATCATGTTCATTTTGCTGGTGCGCGCCATGCGCTCGTTAGCGTCGGTGCCGTAAATGCAGCGGTTGGCGAGTTTCCATAGGCGCGTATCTTTTATGTGCTGATCCAGCTCAACCTGGATGAGAGCATATTTTTTCCGCAACGCATCGGCTTTTTCTTCCGGCGTTTGCTCGCCGGCGTCGATGGCGGCCTTGAATTCTTGGTATTCGCGGTCGGCGTCGGCATAAATTTGCTGGCGGACCAGTTCAAAAAAGCGGATCAGGAAACCGCCGGAACCGGAAGCCGGATCGCAAACAATGTCGCCTTCCTTGGGTTCCATCATCTGGATCATGAATTCGACGATCGGGCGCGGGGTAAAGAACTGCCCGATTTCTCCCCGGAAAGTGCGCCCCAGAAAGCGCTCAAAAGCAATGCCTTTGATGTCTTCGCTGGTATCGGAAAGATTGTATTTTTCCAGTTCTTCGACGATAGCACGGGAAGTATTGAACTTCAGAGCGATACGGTCGTCATTGGTGAAAATCCGGTCGGCCTTGAATTCGCGCTTAGTCTGGTCGAATAAGACGTTCATCGGGTCGTCGTGAACAACCTTTTGTTCGTCGAGGAAGTCGGCGGTAAACAAGTTCTTGCGCTGCTTACCAGATTTTAAGCGGCGTTCTACGCCAGTCTTGACGAAAAGGATTTTGGCGATTTCATCGAACGCCGCGGCTGGGTCGAGATGTTCGCGGTTGCGGATGATGTTGTGGCACTTGTGCAGCAGGTCGGCGAATTCGTCTTCCTTGAATACTTTCAGTTTTTCAATCAGTTCCTTGATTTCTTTATCCGAAGCATCGGCATGAGGAATATTTTGGATTTCCTCAATATAACCGGGCATACGATCCTTGCGCACGCGCCAGAATTTAGTTTCGCGCCGGTTGTGAGTAACGAAAAACGGCGCGTCCGTGAGCCGCGCGTAATTCTCGCCCTGGCTGTAGTCGCGCCCGGAAATGGTGACGTTGTCCGCCTTGCATTCGACGATAATGAACGGCGCTTTCTGGTCGGCCTTATCTTGGGCGGTGCGCCAAATCACGAAATCGGCGCGCGCTTGGCCCGAGCCGCGCCCCGTGACTTCAAGTTCTTCGCCGATTTGCTCGATGGCAAAGCCGTATTCGTTTAGCAGCACGCCAAGGTATTCTTGACGTACACCTTCTTCGGGCGTTTCCACCAACCATTTTTGACGGACATGGCTGAAAATTTTTCCTTCTTTGCGTCGTATGCTTAGGGTCATTATTTTAGTTGAATGCTAATTTGGGTCAGTGGATATAGAATTTTGTTAATTTAATTATTTTAACCGTTGTCCTTCCTCCGTTGTGTCAAAATACCTGAAGAGGCAAGTGCCAGAAGTGCCGGAATAGCTTTCTGTCACTTCTGGCACTTACTATTTAGGCTGTTTTTGGTTTTAACGCGGCGGGATTAATCCAATATTCCGGCAACGGCGTTTGGCCGATTTCGGCTTTTTTACGAATTTTTCTTAACCAGTCTTCGTCTTCCAAAACAGCGCAAGCTGCTTCGGTTTTTGCCCTGTCGTCCAGCATTTGCCAGTGCTTGCGGTACACGTCGCGGGCGGTAAATGGATTGGGCAATTTACCATCCTTGATGTGTCCTGCCAGGATCGCCGCCGCTTCCCGTTCCGGCGCCATGCACATGCCGTAAATGCGCCGGGCGTGGCTTTCCAAATAGCCGCACCATTGCACAGCAAGCGTTACCGCTTGCTCGGTGACCATTCCCGAAGCCTTTCCATCGGCACATTCGATCAGGTGGAAAATCAGCGCCAAGGACGGCATTAGGCTGCGATACTTTCCCAAATGCTCGCACATCAACGGGTTTTCTTCGGTGGGCAAGCGGTTCAACTGCAAATCGCTGAGCCATGCGTTAAACACGGCTTGCGCGGCAGCATCGAAGCGGAAATACGGCTTGGCGTCATGTTCGCCTTGCAGCGCGCCGTATTGCTTAAAATCTGCATCCGCCAGGGTGCGCAAGATGTCAATGACGCGATTTTTTTCTTCCTGGTGGGGATATTTATCGATCAATTCCCATTTGTTCGGTTCGTCCGGCCAGACCGCCAATTGTAGCCGCTGCATCAATCCGTCATTGCCGCCGTTGAAGGTCTGCGCCAGATAGCGTTTGAGCTTGTCCGGCTGTATGCCGCCCAGCACTGAAATGCAGATATTCGGCGCTTCGGTCAGTCCGCGCCCTATTTTGAAATCGGTGTAACTGCCGTTGCCGTTCCAGCCTTCGAGAAAGTAGGCGCGTTCGTCCTGATAGTCTTCTCTTTCCCAGCGGACCAGCAAGCCGGTCAATTCGTCGCGGAACGTTAAAATGCCGCGCGGGTTTTGCGCCTGTAATACGGTCTGGCTTTGGACGCTGGTTTCATTGGTTTTGAATAAACGCCGCACGGGTTCCGGTTCGGCATTTGCCGTCAATTCCAGATAATCGACCTTGAGCTTTGCCATGTCGGTGGGGTCTACCACTTTATCCCTGCCTTTACCTTTGGCTTTGCCGGCGATTTGTCCTTTCAAGTCGTCCAGCATGGCTTTATTCGCTAAAGCGTTAAATTCATGTTCGGCCTTGGCTTGCTCAAAGGCTTTGCCGGCTTCTGCTTGCAAGCGGTCAAGCATTTGCAAGGGTTCTTTCATGCTGGGGGTTTTCAGCACCACCGAAGGCCGGCCGATACATGCGCCCCATAAGTTTGGAACTACTTCCCAATCGTCCTTTTGTTTCGGCCGAATACCGCACCCCGCACCGATCACCGATCCGGTGATAACCAACGCGGTCACAGCGGCAAAATCCAACGGGGACTGCATCCGGTGGGCAACGTCGTCAAGCCAAGGCGCGTAGGCAGTCGGCAGCAGTTCGCGGCGAAGTTCTTGCACAGGCTTTAACGGCACTTCCAGCACTGACAATTCCGGCCAGTCGCTGGCACTGCTAGCGGGTTTCAGCCAGTCTTGCGGCACAGGCTCGGCGGTTTTCAGCAATTCCTTGAGTTCATCGCGCAAGCCACTAACCGCGATTTCAGGAACGGCGCTGTAACCGTCCCAATCGTCCAGCCACATTTGCAACCAGTCGATAATGTCGCCGCCTTCGGCTATTTCCGGCAGACGCAATATCTTGATTTCGGGCGGATTATCCAGTGCCAGAAGTGCCTGAACGACATTCCGCGCATAATGCTCGCCGGGTTCATCTTTGTCAGGTATCAAGCAGACCGTTTTGATACCGTTCAACGGCGTCCAATCGGCATTATCAGCGGCGTTCGCACCGCCAGGCGAGGTAACCGCAGTAATGCGCAGACTATGCGCCGCCGCTACACATTTTTCACCTTCAAAAATGAAAGCGACTTCGTCTTTTGGATGCTTCGCCAGTTTTTCAAGCCCGAATAAGGGCCGGTTATGTTCAGAATGACCAGCCAGGTAACCCGAGCCGTTACACTTGAAGAATGGAACCACGTCTTTTTTATCGCTGCCTTGCTGATAGCGTCCAACGTAGCCTAGAACCTCACCATTTGCGGCGCGGTATGTCCATTGATGCACCAGCGGCTTACCGTTATAGCTCAAAGGCAATGCAGTCATGATAACCCCCAATCCCGTGATAGTTGCGCCAACGCATCTTTGAAACTCAAATCATAAACCAAGCGCGTAAACGCAATGATGTCCCTGCCGGCATGGCCGCAAGCAAAGCACTTGAACGCGCCTGTTGTTGTGTTGATACGAAAGCTTCCCGGCTTTGTATCGGTATGAAATGGGCAAAGTCCGCCGTCTATCCAGCCACGGCGGCCTTGTTTATGCAATTCGCCCAACACTGAGCGGTAAAAGTCCAGAGGGTTAATGCTGTTTTTGATATAATCTGAATTGAGCTTTGTAATAGGCTTTGCGCCTGAAAACCCCGCCCGGATTGCCGCCGGCGCGGGGTTTTGTTGTTTTTTGTGGGTCATTATTTGTCCCCGTTTTGTTTTGCAATGCAATTGAAGAATTCGGCTTCGTCTATCAGCACGCGACGACCGACACGTTTGAAGGCGGTTGCGAAGCCGTTGGTTTCCGCATTGAAAATCAAATGGCGCAAGCCGCCGATGGGCGGCCAGGAATGGTGGTTGTTCCATTCCGGCACGGGGATCAGGCGGGATGAAGGTTGTTTTTGCTGGGTTTCGGCTTGGTTTACGGAATTCATAATTCACCTAAATTAAACATGGTTCGCCGCTGTTTTTGGCGGCTTGCGGTGAATTATGCAGATGCGTTTCACGGGTATAGCTTCTGTTCAATACCCGTGATTAAAGGTGTGACTATGGGAAATTTAGACGTGATAATCGATTCGCTACGCTTTCCTTTTGTGTATCTTTAAGCTTCCCTTTGGTGGATCGCCAAGTTAAATGGGTGTCCGTATAATCTGCAATGACGTCGGTTTCATCCTTACCATCTTGAAAAAACTTCCAAAGTTCTTCAAAAGGAGGTTTCTTGCCGAATGATTTGCAAGCGGCCACTATTGCCTTGGTTAAATTGTCTTGGCGCTTTTCTGATTTTTTTCGCGGCCTCGACGTAAAACCTTCTACCAGCTTATTTGCTGCTTCCTGGTCGTCAGTCTCGGTTATTGGCGGTTCATTTATCCGTTCGATTACCGACAAACAACTTTTCTCCCAAGCGCATATCAATGAATCATCGGAAGCCGGAACGCCATACATTGCGCAAAAATCCCGGTATTTATAGGCTGCTATCAACGGGGCTGCGGAACATGAAAAATCGATTTCCAATCCGTCCGGATGCGCACCTTTCACCTGCCAGCGTTGAGGTAAACCATTCTGATAAAGCTTTTCAACCTTGCATTAGATTTCGCAACCGCAAGCATGTTGGTCGAGTCTTTTGGTTTCACCCGGCTTAATCCCTCTCAATAATGCGCCCCATCCGCAAGCGGGTTGATGTCCATTTATCAATTCACTTCCACGCGATTCCCTGTGCATTTCCAATATTCTTTGATAGGAACGGATAAGTGAAGCAGCGTAGCCGACTGCCACAGAAGAGTTGTAATTCCAAGAACAAATCACGCCAATGTCATCAAATTCAAGATCGCCACTTCCTATTGCGTCGCGCAATGAACTTAACAGGATCTTGCGATTGTCTTTATCATGGGTGAAATGCAAATTTGCAATTTGTTCCAGGCTAAGCGCTTGCGGCCAATTTTCACCCTCTAAGCTTTTGTCGAAGTCCTTGGCTCTGATCCACGAAAATTTATCGCCCATTACTGGCCCCGAAAATCTTGGCATTCATTGCGGCAACTACACTTGAAACATGACCGTCGCTCAAATGGGCATAGCGCTTCACCATCGCCAAGGTTTTATGCCCCAATACTTCGGCGATTTCGGCCAGTGACGCGCCGTTCATCGCTAGATATGACGCAGTGCAATGCCGTAAATCATGCCAATGAAAATCATTGATTTCGGCGCGTTTCAGGGCATTCTCAAAGGCACTTCTTAAGTCAATCGGCTTTTGTGCGTTTATGTTGCCTGGGAATAGCAAATCGGTATCAAGTCGCCTAACCTTAGCATGTTCATGCAGCAGTTCCAGCGCCAAGCCGGACAGCGGTACGCGCCGTCTTTCGCCGTTCTTGGTTTCGTGCAGTATGATTGCGCCGACTTTTAAATCAACATCCGGCCAGCGTAAGCCCATAAGCTCACCTTGGCGCATCCCAGTAGACAGTGCCAGGATGACGCAAGGATAAAGCCAAGCGTTTGATGATTCCTTGCAAGCGATTAAAAACCTTTCCCGTTCGTCATCGTCCAGAAATCGGACACGGCCGCGTGATTCCTTGGGTTTTTTAACCTTCCGCATGGGTGAATCTTCGAGCCATTGCCATTCCTTAACAGCGACTCCAAACGCATGAGATAAGGCCGCCATGTATCGAACCACTGTTGCGGGGCTTCGTTGCGTTCCTCGATACGTTATTCCCGTGGCTAATTCATCTCGGCATTGAACAATTAAAGACGGGTAACATCGGCCAGAACATACGGGCCTAATTTGGTTTTCCACCATTCAAGCTGCATTGCTTGCTTGTCGGCCTGCTTCGGTTTCGTAGGCAGAACGTCTTTAATGTATCTGTCCACCATCTCGGCAAATGTGTGTTTTTTGGCTTCGGCCGCTTTAAAGTGTCGGCCTTCCCTGATTGCGGATTCGGTAGCCGTTGCCCATTTCTTGGCATCGGTCGGCCGTTGGAAGGTTGCGGATTGCGCCGGGTAGCCTTTGAGTCTGACTTTAACCCGATAGGATGTTTCGCCATTTTCGGCTGTTCGTTTTTCGATGGTCGCCATATTATCCCCTTGGGGCAATGGCGGTATAATCTGCGGTAGCCATTGCTTAACCCTGCTTGTTAAGTGGTGGTTAGGGTCTGGCGGTGTTGGTAGCACTTCCAGGCCCGTTTTTTTTGCTGCGGTGAAATACTACAACAAAGCACAATATCCAGCAATCGAAGGATATAATATCCCTTGTTGTTATTCTTCTAGCTTTTGATAAATAAGGGGTATAAATTTAGTTGTGTTTAAATGGGGCACTTGAAAACAAAAAGGCCGCTGAATGGCTAATTTTTAGCCAGTCTGTTGGGTGGTGTCTTGGATGAGTTTAGCGGGTTTCGCTGGTGCGCGGTAGGCAAGTTTTTTGTCAAAAAAACCGGCCTGATGTTTTGGGGGTTTGTTGCAGTGAGTTATAAGGAAGTGTCCCGCCAGTGTCCCGCAAAAATACTAGATAATAAAAAAGGACTTGGCTACAAACCTAAGTCATTGAAATTATTGGTGCCTCGGGCCGGAGTCGAACCGGCACGGTGTTGCCACCGAGGGATTTTAAGTCCCTTGCGTCTACCAATTTCGCCACCGAGGCATCGGTGCGCTGATAAGCGGCGTATTATATTAGTAATCGTGAAAATAAACTAGGGCAGGGAGGGAATTTTTCAGCTCGTATCGTCTCGCATTCTTCACTTGTCCAGTTACAGTTTATGTGATGTTTCTTGCCAATTGCTTAGTTTGGGATTAGGGGCTGTTGCCATTTTGGAAACCGGCCCTTGAAATTCCGGTATTCCGCCGCAAGGATTGTTTTTTCAATCATAGAGCAAGCAATCAATGCCGCGACAACTGTTTACGGACGACCATTGGAATAAACTGAAATCCGCTCTGCTGAATTTGGGGATTTATGACAAACCGACGCTTCGGCAAACGGTTGAAGGCATTTATTATCGGATGCGAGTCGGTTGCCCGTGGCGAGACTTGCCAGCTGCCTTTGGCAAATGGAATGCGGTCTATAAGCGCTTCAATGCCTGGTCGCTTCAAGAAAAATTGATGAAACTCTTTCGGGTACTGGTTGTGGAACCGGATTTGGAATGGACATTCCTTGATGGCAGTATCGTGAAAGCCCACCAGCATAGCAGCGGCGCAGCCCATGAACAGGAAACAGCAATCGGGAAATCGGTTGTCGGTAACACGACGAAAATTCACATGGCCGTTGATGCGGGCGGACTTCCCATCCACTTCTCGGTCACCGGCGGGGAAGTCCATGACTGCAAAGAGGCGCCGGAATTGGTTGCTAAACTTCCCTTGGTTGCTAAACTTCCCTTGGTTGACTACATGGTGGCCGACAAAGGCTATGACAGTGAAGCTTTACGGGCTCAGATTCGAAATCAAGGGGCTGTACCGGTTATTCCAAGAAAACAGAATTCAACGATTGGGAATGAGGAAAGGGATTGGTGTCTCTACAAATATCGCCACCTCGTCGAAAATCTGTTTGCGCGACTAAAGCGTTTCAGAGCGGTCGCCACGCGATACGACAAATTGAAGCGCAATTTTGAAAGCGTCATCGCCTTGGCCTGCGGTTTCATCTGGCTGCCCATGTAAAATGGCAACAGCCCCTAATGTCCAGACTATAAATTTGCATCGTTTTCAGCCGTTTTTCAAGAATCAATTCCCATAGAAAAAAAACATGTTTAGAACATTTTCCAGTGAATCGATTGCGCTGTTGTTGTTTCTGACAATGACATCCAATATCGCTCAGGGTGCTGATAAGGTTGGTATCGGCGATTTTTCATCCGGGTCGTTGCGGGATTGGGAAACACAATCGTTCAAAGGGCAGACTCAATATCGATTGGTCGAACAGAACGGCATGAAAGTGTTGAAGGCCGACAGCATAGCGAGCGCGTCGGGGCTGTTCAGGAAACAGCGCATCGATCTGACCAAAACGCCGTTTTTGAACTGGCGTTGGCGGATTGAAAACCGACTCGGCAAGCTGAATGAGCAGTCCAAGCCGGGGGACGATTATGCGGCGCGGGTGTATGTGGTGATTGAGAGTGGGCTGGCGTTCTGGCGTAAGAAGGCGCTCAATTATGTCTGGGCAAGCACCTCGCCGAAGGGTAGAATCTGGCCGAATGCGTTTGCGGGCGAGCATGTGATGATGCTGGCGTTACGCTCGTCAAGCGATGATGTTGCTACCTGGTATGACGAAAAACGCAACATTTTGGATGACTTGCGCAAGCAGTTCGGCGAGGACATTCGTTTTATCGACGCGGTGGCGATCATGACCGATACCGACAATGCCGGAGGCCGGGCGACAGCCTATTACGGCGACATTTTTTTCAGCGCGAATTAAATCATGCATGCAACGTTACCGCTTCTCGAACAGACCGATTTCCCGCCTCTTTACCGGAACGAACTGGCGGTGTTGCAGGTCAATCTCGGTTATTTGTGCAACCTGAGTTGCACGCACTGTCATGTAAACGCGGGACCGAAAAGGACCGAATTGATGGACAAGGAAACGGTCGGTCTGGTGCTGGCATTTATCGAAAAAGAAGCCATCAAAACGCTTGATCTGACAGGCGGCGCGCCGGAGATGAATCCCCATTTTCGTAAACTGGTGACGAAGGCGAGGCAGTTGGGTGTCAAGGTGATCGATCGCTGCAATCTGGTGATTTTGGAAGAGCCCGGCTACGAGGATTTAGCCGAGTTTCTCGCGGCCAATCAAGTCGAAATCACCGCGTCGCTGCCGTGTTATCTGGAAGACAATGTTGATCGGCAGCGCGGCAAAGGCACGTTTCAGCAGAGCATCTTGGCGCTACAATCCTTGAACCGGCTCGGTTACGGGCAGGAAAACGGCAATCTGCGCCTGAGTCTGGTCTTCAATCCGCAAGGGGCAACACTGCCGCCGGCGCAAGAGCCGCTCGAAAAAGCCTACAAGGCCCATCTTCGCGACGATTACGGCATTACCTTCAATCAGTTGTTCGCGATGGCCAATCTGCCGATTCAGCGTTTCGGCAGCATGCTGGTCAGCAAGGGTTTGTTTAACGATTATCTGCAATTGTTGAAAGACAATCACTGCGCCGAAAATCTGCGGTATGTGATGTGCCTGAATACGTTGAGCATCGACTGGCAGGGGTATGTATATGACTGCGATTTCAACCAGATGCTGCAATTGTCGCTGGGCGCTTATGCCGACCAAAAAATTCATTTAAAACAACTGTTCGGCCGGACGTTGACCGGCGCACCGATCAGTGTCCGCCAGCATTGCTACGGGTGCACGGCCGGGCAGGGCAGCAGTTGCGGCGGTGCGTTAATCTGATAATACTGAAAAAGGAGCAAAAATGAGTCCAGAAACGAGTGTGTTGGCGCGCTATTCCGAAGGCGCGGCGGAAAGGCAGGAAGCTTTGTGCTGTCCTGTCGATTATGACCGGGAATTGCTGGCGATCCTGCCACAGGAAATTATCGACAAGGACTACGGTTGCGGCGATCCGTCCCGCTATGTACAGCAAGGCGACACCGTGCTCGATCTGGGTTCCGGTTCCGGCAAAATCTGCTATATGGCCGCGCAACTGGTCGGCGAAGAGGGCAAGGTGATCGGCGTCGATATGAACGACAACATGCTCGCGCTGGCGCGGAAATATCAGCCGGAAATGGCAGAAAAAATCGGCTCGAACCGGGTCGAATTCGTGAAAGGGCAGATTCAGGATCTGGCGCTCGATCTGGCCGCGATGGACGCGCATCTGGCGCAACACCCGGTCAAGAGTTCGCTTGATCTGATCGCGCTGAGGGCCTGGCAGGACAAACAGCGTAGGGAAACGCCGCTGATTGCGGAAAATTCGGTCGATCTGGTCATTTCGAACTGCGTGTTGAATCTAGTGCATGACAGCGACAAGGCGCAATTGATCCGCGAGATTTTTCGTGTCGTGAAGCCCGGCGGACGTGTCGCGATTTCGGATATCGTCTCTGACGAACCCGTGCCTGAGCATTTGAAACAGGACCCCGATCTATGGAGTGGTTGCATCTCGGGCGCGCTACAGGAGCACAATTTCTTGCAGGCATTCATCGACGCCGGCTTCATCGCGGTCAGCTACGATAAGTGGGAAAACAGCCCTTGGCAGGTCGTCGAAGGTCTGGAGTTCCGCTCGGTCACGATTACAGCGATGAAGCCGTTAAATGAACCGTGTTTCGACAAAGGCCATGCGGTGATTTACCGAGGGCCTTTTTCGAAGGTGTACGATGATGACGGTCATGTGTTTTTCCGCGGCCAGCGCATGGCGGTTTGCGAGCGCACATGTAAGGTCCTGACCGGCCCTGCTTACGGCGATAATTTCATCGGCATTGCGCCATTAAATGATAATCCGGGCGTGCCCTGGTGCGCGCCGGCTGGTACTGTGCGTCCGGTTAGCGAAACGAAAGGGGCGTTGCATCATCAGGATCAATGCTCGGGAGGCGGGGGATGTTGCTAAGCAAGTGAGGAAAGGGGAGCGGCTACTAAGCGATGGCGCCGTTCCCCCTGGATTCGCTCTGGCGGAGGCCAGGGCTAAGGTTTTCTTTCCTTCAGTAAATCGCGGATTTCAGCCAGCAACAGTTCCTCCTTGGTCGGTACGGGAGTTGGAGCAGGGGGAGTTGGCTCTTGCTTCTTCAGCTTGTTGATCAGTTTTATCACCAGAAAAATCACAAAGGCGATAATCGTAAAGTCGATCACGGTTTGCAGAAAAGCGCCGTATTTCAACATCACCGCCGGCGCATCTTCCGATGCATCCTTGAGCTTGATCGCGAGGTCGGAAAAGTCGACGCCGCCAATCAAGATGCCGATTGGCGGCATGATCACATCAGCGACAATCGACGATACGATCTTGCCGAAAGCCGCGCCGATGATGATGCCGACCGACATGTCCACCGCATTGCCTTTGATGGCAAATTCTTTGAATTCTTGTAATACGCTCATGAATAGTCTCCTGCGTTATTGATAATAGGCTTTGCTGTTACATCTTAAACGCGCTATCGGGCTAAAAACTCTACTTGCCCGGGTCAATTCTAATATAATTCGCCATTATGAATCATGAACATTTTATGCGACGAGCGATCGAGCTTGCCAAACAGGCACCACAGTATCCTTTTGGCGCGGTGATTATCCGGCGCGAGAACGGTCAGTGCGTCGGCGAGGGTTTTAACCGCTCGGATTTGAATCCGACTTTTCATGGCGAAATGGTTGCGATCAATGCTTGTGCGCAGCGGCATCGTTCAGAAGATTGGAGCGGTTTCGATCTTTATACGACGGCGGAACCCTGCGCGATGTGTCAAAGCGCGATCGAATGGGCAGGTATAGGCCGGGTTTTTTACGGATCCTCGATACCTTATCTACAAGCGCTGGGTTGGCGGCAAATCGATTTGCGTGCGGTTGAGGTCAGCGCAAAAGCCGCTTTTCGCCCTACTCTGATCACCGGCGGCATCCTCGAAGCCGAATGCAATGCGTTATTCGCCGCAGCGCAAAAGGGTCACTTCGATGACAGTTCCGACTAGTGAAGCTTTGATAGGGTTATTCATCCCGCCGGGTTGCTGATGCCGTTTTAAGTTCGGAGCTGTCATCAAACTGTCATTAACTCAGGATTACAATCCGCGCTTTTATTTTTCTTTGGCATCATGACTAAACTGACTATTCTCGTGGTTGAGGACGAAGAGGCAATCCGCTCGATGCTGCTGCTGGTGCTCGAACAGGCCGGTTTCACCGCGCATGCGGCGGGCGACGCCAGGGAGGCGCAAACGCTGTTGGATCAGACGCATGTGGACCTGATTCTGCTCGACTGGATGCTGCCCGGTATCAGCGGCGCCGAATGGGCGCGGCGCTTGCGCAAAGAAAGCGCCTATCAGGAATTGCCGATCATTTTGCTGACCGCTCGCGGTGAGGAAGAGGACAAGGTGCGCGGTTTCGATGTCGGCGTCGATGACTATATGACCAAGCCGTTTTCGCCGAAGGAACTGGTCGCCAGGATTCGCGCGGTACTGCGCCGAAGCGGCAAGTTGCTGGGTGGAGGGCAAATTATCCTCGGCGATCTGTCGCTCGATTCCGAACAGCACCGACTGAGCATCGGCGAGCGGCAACTCGAGGTTAGTCCGACCGAATTCCGCCTGATGCAGTTTTTCATGACTCACCCGGACAAGGTCTATACGCGCACACAGTTGCTTGATCAAGTGTGGGGACGCAGTGTATATATCGAGGAGCGCACGGTAGATGTCCATATTCGCCGGCTCAGAAAAATTTTGGCCGAGTATGGCCGTGAAGAACTGTTACAAACGGTGCGCGGCTTCGGCTACCGGTTTTCGTTGATAGAATAGACTCATGAGTATTTGGCAAAGGGAAATCACGATCGCGCTGCTGTCGTTATTCGCGGTAGCCGTGATCGGCGGGCTGACGGGATATTGGTTGCCGATGCTGTTGGCCGTGGCGTTGATTTTTTTGTGCCGGCAAATCTATCAGATCAACCGCTTCGAGCGTTGGATCAGGGTGGGCGGTAAGGGCGGCTACCCGAATACGAAAGGGATTTGGGAAGAGATCTACTATCATGTCTACCGGATCAAAAAAAATGACAAGCGCCGCAAAAAGAAACTGGGCAAAATGATCGATCAGTTTCGCCAGTCGACCGAAGCCTTGCCCGATGCGGCAGTCGTTTTGGGCAGTGATGATGAAATCGAATGGGCAAATAAAGCCGCTTTGAATGTACTGGGCTTGCAACAATCGGATAAAGGCCAGCGCATTCTCAATTTGCTCCGTTATCCCGAGTTTGTCCGCTATTTTGACGCGAAGGATTTTAGAGACGCGATCATTTTGCCGTCGCCGGTAGATGCCAACATTATTTTGGCTGTCAGAATCGTCAGTTACGGCGCCGGCTTGCGATTGCTGTTGGCGCAGGATGTCACCCAGTTGAAGCAGATGGAAAGGATGCGCAAGGATTTTGTCGCGAATGTATCGCACGAACTCAGAACGCCGCTGACGGTGTTGAAAGGTTATATCGAAACCTTGCAGGATCTGGATGACGGTGGCTCCGCTTTATTGACCGGTTCGCTGGAACAAATGCGCGGACAGACCGAGCGCATGCAGCATCTGGTTGACGACTTGTTGATGCTGACTCGTCTCGAAACACAGCAAAGGCGCACGCTTTGTGTCGATATGCCGGCATTGCTGAAGCAAATTTGCAGTGAAGGCGGCGGGGTCGAAAATTCGTCCGGACACATCGAATTATCCCTGGAGTCGGAAGTTAATATTCATGGCGACGAACAGGAGTTGCGCAGCGCCTTTACCAATCTGCTCGGCAACGCACTTAAATATTCGCCGGCCGATTCGGTGGTAAACGTGCGCTGGTTTCAGGACGGCGATACGGCCGTACTCGAAGTGCAGGACCGGGGGATCGGTATCGCGGCGGCAGACATCCCGCGGGTGACCGAGCGTTTTTATCGCGCCGAATCGCATCACGGCCGAAAAACTCCCGGTACGGGGCTTGGCCTGGCGATCGTCAAGCATGTGTTGCTGCGTCATGATGCCCGCCTGCATATCATCAGCGAACTCGGAAAAGGGAGCTGTTTCAGTTGTCATTTTCCAGCAAATCGCTTGTGCGATTGATCGGTAAGTTTTTGAATTTCGCTTATAATGATTTTCCAGCCCAACCCATGTCTTGACGGGAGTAATCGGTGAGGCAGCGGGTGACGGCGTTCAATAATAACGATCTTATAAAGTAACGGCCGCGGCGAAAGGTCGCTGGTGATGACAGAGGAGCGCAAATGAAAGACTTGCTAAAACAGTTACTGAATTATTTTCTGATCGGTGTGCTGGCGCTGATACCTATCGTAATTACGCTGCAGATCATGATCTTTGTCAAGGATCGCGTGTCCGATCTAATCGGTACCGTTTATGCCGTCGCGGACAATTATCTTTATACGATCATGGTGTTCGGCGTCAGTATTGCGCTTCTGGTCTGGATCGGCCACAAAATCGTCAAGGACGGCCGCTACTGGGTGATTGCGACCATCGACAACATTATCGAAAGAATTCCGGTATTGAATACCATTTACCGAGTCATCAAAAAACTTATCAATATGTTTTCCGGCCATGACAAGGCCATTGCCAAGGAAGTGGTTTATGTCGAATATCCGAAGGAAGGCGTCTGGATGGCGGCGTATGTGACCAATCGCTTCGACGACAAATATGTGTTGTTCATTCCAACCTCCCCGAATCCGACGTCCGGCTTCACCGCGATCGTGGACAAGTCGAAAGTCATCAAGTCGGCGATGAATATCGAAGAAGCCAGCAGCCTGATCATCAGCGTCGGCGTTGACTTCAACAAAGTCTCCGAAATCGGCAGCTTGCCGAAAGTTTAGCGGAATAAGCAGTAAGCCCACATGATCAAACCCAAAATTCTCGCCTTTTCCGGCAGCGCCCGGAAAAATTCCTATAATCAGCGCCTGGTCCGAATCGCTGCGCAAGGTGCGGAACAGGCCGGCGCCGAGGTGACGGTCATCAATCTGGCCGATTTTCCGATGCCGATCTTCAATCAGGACGAGGAGGCGGAGCACGGCCTCCCTGAGGCGGCGCGCGCTTTCAAGCAGTTGTTGATCGCGCATGACGGCGTGCTGATCGCATCGCCTGAATACAACAGCGCCTTTAGTCCATTGCTGAAAAATGCCATAGACTGGGCGTCCCGGCGTGAAGGCGATGAAATGCCGTTGCTGGCCTACCGGGGAAAGGTCGCGGCGATCATGGCAGCGTCTCCGGGCGCTTTGGGCGGAATGAGGGGGCTGGTTTTTTTACGTTTGTTGCTCAGCAACATCGGCGTGACCGTGCTGCCCGAACAGCAGGCGATCGTGCAGGCCGACAAAGCCATGCATCCCGACGGCTACCTGAACGATGCTCAGTTGCAGGCAGCCGTCATAAAATTAGGGACGAGGTTGACCGAGGTATTGCGGAAATTGCGGGATTAACTGCTGCGAAAGTCAAAAACCCAGCGTTGCCGTTGCTTTATTGGCGATCGCTCGAGGTTGGGTAGATACCCTCCCAAAATAGATAGGTATCCGGTTTTTTGCATTGGTAAGGCGCTATGTTTGGCGTCACGCAGGCGTAGTCGGTATCGATGATTCCGAACGAACGATGCAGGGTTAACCAGGATGTCGTTGATCAGGTGTAGATATTCAAAAACGGGCTTCAACGCCGGCAGGAATCAGCGTGCTGGCGACTACGTTTGCTAAAACGTCATTAATAGCCGAGATGAGTAAGTTACCAATGCGGATATGCCTGGATATGCGATGTTTAACGCTCTGACTGCCTGTGTTTTCCCCTTTGTTCGGAACATTAACCAGCAAAATTTCCCGCGCATTGTGATGGATAGAAAGATTGATCACCGTATCGGTAATATTTTGAATGATATTCTCTATTGCAAATTAGAGTAATTCTAGGCCGATTAATCCTCGCGGGATTGCATCACGTACGTCATTTCCTCCGACTTCCAAGATAAATAAGGTTTGGGAGGTCATTTCAAACCCGTCTTTGATAAAAGCGTCCTTTTGATCCGGCAGATTAAACCGGCATGGATAAGCTGAGCGGTCCGTGCGCCGCCGACCGCATAATTGGGCGACATGTCGTCCCGGTTTCAACGCCGGACGGCTATCGCCGGGCATTTTGAGTGAGATGGCTAAACATTCAACCCAAGTGTCGCCGTTGGTAAAATGATGGCCGCCTTTGGCATCGGGCGTTATCGGGATAATCGATTCAACCAGTCGATCATAGGGTGGGGCGCTTAATGTTGAGGTTACGCATTGCTCGAAAATTTTGGGATCGGACAACGACTTAAGCAAGAAAAAGTCGTTACCGGGATCGGTCAAACCGGCGTCGAAAGTCACGATTCTGTCATAAGGCGTTTGAGCCGGTTTCTTCCCGATTGCTTTGCCAGTGTTCATCGAATTGTCTCTTGGTTTTCTGGGGATCCGCTTGACGATGCCAGTTTCACTGGAAGCAGAATTGTAATTAAACGGAGCGGTCCCTTTTTAAGCAGACACTGCAATCGCCGACGCTCTAGCAGTCATCTTGCTTACTTTAACTGTTCCAATCAATTGGTAGTTTTTTACTAAGTGACGGATACTTCATTATTTTGTTTTTCCAGTGCTGGCAGGCATTCAAATAAGGTGACAGTCAGCCATCGATTTTTCGAGCCTTTAAACAGTTTTCATCAATCCGACCCATGCCACAATTCGACCCTTCATACGGTTACACCCTGGACCAATTGAAACGTATCGAGCCGCCTCCGCCGCCGGATGATTTTGTGCCTTTTTGGCAGAAGCGTTATCAGCGTGCGCTGTCATTGGAGCCGTACCAGCGCCTCACTCGTTGCGGTTGGTCGCATCCCTCTTTCGAGTGTTACGATCTGAATTACCGTTCCACGGATGCTTTCGAAATCTGGGGGTGGGCCCTTGTTCCGAAGCATGCGCAGGTAACGCGCGGCGTGATCGTCGGGCACGGCTACGGCGGACGCGAGGGACCGGATTTTCATCTGCCGATTCCGAATGCGGTTTTTTTGTTTCCATGTTTTCGCGGACTGTCCCGCAGCCGGCGCTGGCCGATTTCGGACAATCCGGCTTATCATGTACTTCATGACATCGATAAGAAAGACCGCTACATCCTGGGCGGTTGCGTTGAAGATTTGTGGGTTGCGGTGTCTGCCTTGCTGGCATTATTTCCCTCCGTAGCGGGCCATATCGCCTATCTCGGCATCAGCTTTGGCGGCGGCATCGGCGCGCTGGCGCTGCCGTGGGACAGACGCATCCAGCGCGCCCATTTCAATGTGCCGAGTTTCGGCCATCACCCGCTACGCCTGAAACTGCCGACCTGGGGCAGCGCGGCGTCGCTGCAAAACTACCAGAGCCAGCACAGTCATATTCTCGACATATTGCGCTATTATGATGCCGCGGTCGCAGCACGGTTCATTGAGGCGCCCGTGCATGTGGCCGCAGCGCTGGCGGATCCGGTGGTGGCCCCGCCTGGACAGTTCAGCATTTACAACGCGCTGCCACGGGAAAAACGCCTATTCGTCCTTGAAAGAGGACATGCGGAGTATCCCCGCAAAGCGGCGCAGGAAAACGAATTAATTGCGGAATTGGGGGAGTTTTTCAGCGGATTATGAAGCGGGAATATCACTATTGGCACAGTCCTGATCTGGGACGCGACATGGAACTGTTGGTGTTCGGCCATAACGGGGCGAAAGTCCTGATGTTTCCGACCCGCGACGGGCGTTTTTACGAATACGAAGATATCGGCATCGTCGGTATACTGGCCGACAAAATCGATGCAGGCCATCTGCAATTGTATTGCGTGGACAGCATCGCGCACGAGAGTTTTTATTGCGGCTGGTGTCATCCGTCCGGGCGGATTCGGCGACATATTCAGTATGAAGACTACATTTTGAACGATGTGCTGCCGTTTATGATGAAGAATAATCAGCACCCCTGCACGATCGCCTTCGGTTGCAGCCTGGGCGCATATAAAGCCGCCACTATTGCTTTTCGCCATCCTCATCGATTTCAAAAATTGTGCGCGTTTTCAGGCAGATACGATTTGACTATGCCGGCCGAGCACTTTTACAATCTGTTCGACGGCTATTACGACGACAACATCTATTTCCACACGCCGACGCATTTTCTGCCCCAACTCGACTGTGAATCGCGCCTGCAATATATGCGGCAGATGGACATGGTATTCGCGATCGGCAAGGAAGATCCGTTTCTCGACAACAACCGTTATCTGAGTGATATATTGTGGTCCAAAGGCATTCCGCATGCCCTGCACAAATGGGATGGACGTGCGCATCGCGGTGCATATTGGCGGCAGATGACAAGGCTCTATGTGTGATATACCGGAGTCAAGTGCATGGCTTATTTCAATTGCATCTGCAACAATCAGGCAAATGTATAGTCCCATGTAAATGAAGAGGGCGTCGGTTAGGGACGTGCTTGAATTGACTGTTATTTCATGGAGATTCCGATGGTGAGAACCCAAACAGCAATGCCGATTTTTCCCCGGTTTTTGAGTATAAAAAGCACTTTTATCGGGGCCTTTCTCTTGTTCATGCTGAGTGCCTGCCAAACCGTTTCGACGCCCGAACAAACCACCTCGGCCTTCTGGAAAGCGATGGCGGATGGGGATATCGAAACCGCCAGAAGCCATACGATGCAGGAAAGCCAACATCTCGTAACCCGGCAGAAAAATCTGGAAGGCGCATCCCTGGAGACAGGAAAGGTCTTGATCGACGGCGGTAACGCGAGGGTCGCAACCTTGCTGACGCTGCAAAGGCCCGAAAACAATAGGATCTTATCGTTCGATACCGTGCTTGCGAAAGAAAACGATCGCTGGAAGGTGGACTATCAGCAAACGTTGAATAATCTGTTGCACCAGCCCTTCGGCGAAATCTTTAAAAGCCTCGGGAAAATTGGCGAAGCGATCAACAAGGAACTGGAACAACAGATTCCGCTGTTTGAGCAACAACTCAAGTCTTTCAGCGAAGAGTTGTTTAGGCAACTCGAAGAGTTTCGCCGTGAATTGGAAAAAAACCTCCCGCCTGAAAAACAGCCGCTTCATCCGGGCACGACTTGACGGTTGAACGCACCATTCATAGGATGGGGCCTCTGTTGAGTCGTGTAATCCGTCTTGGAACCAAAGTCACTTACAGACTCCGCCTCATCATTCCGGGCATTACTTGGTCGTTTAATCCTCTTTGGGCATGCCGGAATGTCGGATTGAGTAGTTAAACGGCGCCAATTAATACACCGTCAGTTGCCTTTCAATACTCGGCATCATGAAAAACACTCTGTACATCGTCCAGATCATTCAACATATCCAAAAACTTTTCAAACAAGGCTATATCGTCACCGCTAATCGGCGTAGCGCCTCTCGGCACGAATTGAATTTCGTCGACTTCAAAATCGATCTCGCCGAGTAAATCGGTTAAGGCTTGCTTGGCCTTGGCGTAGTCGGCCTGCGGCGTGAAGACAGTAATTTTTCCATCCTCGTTTTCAATATCGGTCACATCGACATCGGCTCCGAGCAACGCTTCGAGAACTGCGTCCTCGTCAGCGCTTTTAAATGCCAGGATAGCGGCATGGTCGAACATGTGGCTGACCGTGCCCTGGGTGCCGATTTTACATTTTGTCTTGGTAAAACATAGACGGACATCGCCAAAAGTCCGGTTAGGGTTGTCGGTGAGACAGTCGATGATCACCATGCAGCCGCCGGGGCCGAAGCCTTCATAGCGCGCTGGCGCGAAATCTTCGCCGCCTCCGCCTTTTGCTTTGTCGATGGCTTTCTCAATCACGTGGGTAGGGACTTGATCTTTCTTGGCCCGATCGATCAACCCACGCAAGGTCAAGTTTCCAGACGGGTCGATGCCCCCGGATTTTGCACACACATAGATTTCACGGCCATATTTGCTGTAGACCTTGGCCTTGGCATCAGCTGTTTTGGCCATGGAAACTTTACGGTTTTGATAAGCTCTACCCATTGGGCTATTGCTCCATTGAAAACAAAAAGATGGGAATTTTACAGGCAAGTATTCGTAAAGGAAACCTTTTAGCTTTTTACTTAGAAATCGCCAATCCTTTTAGAGACAAAGGGCATTATGGAAACTGCGCTGACATTGCCGAATAAAACCCCCCGCTTGTTTCATGGCAATACGAAGTTCTTACGGTTGGCTGTGTTGCAAGGTTGAACCGATTCGCGGATGATCTCGGCCAGACGCCGCACGCCAGGACCCACAAAGTCCGAGTTGGCTAAGATTATGTATAAAGAAACCTCGATGATTCCGCCTTCCCGTAAAGAGAGTGGTTTTAGCAATCCTGTCTCTAACTCCTCATGGATATGCTCCTCCGGCAGCCAAGCAAAACCGAAACCCATGGAGACTGCCTGGATCGACGTGGCAATCTGGCTCACCGTCCAGCGCTGATCAACTTCGACAGATACCGCGCGCCGGTCGCGCTTGCTTCCCGAATCCCGAACCACCAGATGCCGATAGGCGCGCAAGTCGTGATGGGTGAGCTCGCGTCCATATCGATGCAGGGGGTGATCGGCATGCGCGACGGCGATCAAGCGTATTCGCATCAGCAACTCGCCTAAAAAACCTGGCGGCTGTTGGGGCGAAATCACCAGGTCGGCTTCACCCTTGAGCAGCGCATCGGCAGTTCCTCCCAGCACTGACTCAATCACTTCAACCCGTGTTCTTGGGCTTTCCTGGCCGAAACGATCCAGGCAGGCCAAGAGGAGCCGAGAAGGAAAAAGTATTTCAGCCGCGATATGAATCTCGGCTTCCCACCCTGCGGAAAGTGTGTGCGCCGCCCGCTCCAGATCGCTGGCCTCCTCCACTAATGCCAACGCGCGCCGGTAAAGCATCTGGCCTGTAGGTGTGAGTATGGCTTTGCGGCCTTGAATCTCGAATGCTTTCACGTTCAGCTGAGATTCGATTTTTTGTACCGCGTAGGACACAGCGGATTGGCTTTTATGCAGGATTTCCGCTGCCTGGGCGTAACCGCCGGCATCCACTACCGCGATCAGTGATCGCCATTGCTCAAGAGTAATTTGAGGTGTCATGATTAATGATCTACAAATTAGATAATTATAAGCAGTATATTATACTTTTTTATCTATTTGTCTGGTGATTTAATATCTTCACTTTCAGCAACGGAGGAAAAACCTCATGAAAACCCTGCTCCAAATCAATTCCAGCATTTTCTCTTCCGGCGGCCAATCCAGCCAACTCGCGGATCAATTTGTCGTTGCATGGCATAAAAACCATCCGGATGCCCAGGTGCTTGCCCGCGACCTGGCACAGGAACCCTTGCCGCATCTGGATGCGCAGCGAGTGATGGCATTTTTTGCGAAGCCGGAAGTGCGGAATCCAGAGCAGCAAGCTTTTGTGGCGAAGTCGGATGCACTGATCGATGAGATCAAACAGGCAGACGTCATTGTCATTGGCTTGCCTATGTATAACTTCGGCATCCCTTCGACGCTCAAGGCTTACTTCGACCACATCGCCCGAGCCGGGGTGACTTTCCGCTACACCGAAAAGGGCCCCCAAGGCTTGCTGACCGGCAAGAAGGTTTATGTTTTCGCTACGCGAGGCGGGCTTTATGCCGGTACGCCGCTCGACACCCAAACCCGCTACGTGCGGGACTTCCTCGGCTTTTTAGGCATCACCGATGTCGAGTTCGTTTATGCCGAAGGGCTCAACATGGGAGAGGCACGCAAGGATGCGGCATTGGCCGAGGCCAATCAGCAACTCGCCAAATTGGCGGCTTGATTTGACAGTTTTTATCATTCCTAAAATAAGGATCCGCGTCATGAAACACATACCATTTTTTACTTTAGCTGCCGCTTTTTCAAGCGCTGCTTTGGCCGCACCTGAAACCTACGTAATCGACGGCACCCATACCTATCCGCGTTTTTCTTATAGCCATTTCGGCTACTCGACGCAGCTAAGCCGCTTCGACAAGACCTCCGGCAAGATTATTATCGATCGCGAGGCGAAAACAGGTTCTGTCAACGTCACCATCGACGCCACTTCGGTCGATACCGGCTACCCCTTGTTCAACGAGCATATCCAGGGGGCGGATTTTCTGGACACCGGCAGATATCCAATCGCTAACTTTACCGCCAGCAAAGTCAACTTCGACGGCGACAATGTCTCGTCAGTCGATGGTACGCTTACGCTTAAAGGGATCAGCAAGCCGGTATCACTGACGGTGGCATCTTTCCAATGCATGCCTCATCCGATGCTGAAGAAGGAGGCTTGCGGAGCCAATGCAACAGCAGTCGTTAAGCGCACTGACTTCAACATGGGCAAATACGCGCCCAATGTCGGCGACGATGTAACGCTGACTATCTCAGTCGAAGCCATCAAGGAATAAGCTTTTGGCTAAAACCGAAGACTTACGTTTATCCCGTTCCGGAACAACAATCGACGACGGTAACTGGATCTACCCGTTACCGTTACACGAATTTATTAAGGAGTAAGACATGCCTACTCGAACCTTGAAGCAAGTGATCAGCGCCATACCGACCTCCGATGGAGGCGGCGTCAAATTGCTGCGCAGTCTTGGGCAATCTCAATATTTGCGCCTCGATCCATTCCTGATGCTGGACGAATTTTCATCAATGAATGCCGATGACTACATCGCCGGCTTTCCCGATCATCCCCACCGGGGTTTCGAGACGGTGACTTACATATTGGATGGTCACATGCTGCATCAGGACCACCTAGGGCACCGAGGCGACTTGAAGAGCGGATCGGTACAATGGATGACCGCCGGACGAGGCATCATCCACTCCGAAATGCCGCAACAAGAGAGTGGCCGCATGCGGGGGTTCCAGCTTTGGGTGAACTTGCCGGCTGCTGAGAAAATGAAACCGGCTGCATACCAGGATATTCAACCGGAGGACATTCCCCAGCTAAACCTGCGGGGCGGCGGCCAGGTGAAAATCATTGCCGGGACTGCACAAATCGATGACCGGCGCGTATCCGGGCCAATCCAGGGGTTGAGCACCGAGCCATTGTTCCTGGATGTCCGGCTGACTGCAGACGCACATTTTGTCCACCCGATTGCTCAAAGCCATAACGCATTTATTTATATTTACGAAGGCGGGGCAGAAATCGGTCCATTGGCAGAAAGGCAGCCGCTTGGAACGCATGCCGCCGGGGTGCTTTCCGAAGGTGACAGCATGCAAGTTCATGCAGGTGAGGAGGGTGTCGCTTTTCTGGTGCTGGCTGGCAGACCCTTACGCGAGCCGATTGTCCAGTATGGCCCCTTCGTCATGAATACACGGGACGAAATTGAGCAGGCGATTGCAGACTATCGGAATGGACAGTTGGTATCCGGCAGAGTATGAGCCGTAAAGGCAACTGCCCAGATAATTAGTGTCTGCCCGAAAAGTATAATTTTCCCTATCCACCGGCCGAATTTTTAAGCGACTCACACTTTTGTGTGGAGCCGTAGCTCAGGCAGGCAGGCGGGTTTTCCTGTGTCCAAA
>NZ_JAXUHN010000032.1:0-19038 GCF_035916875.1 Methylomicrobium sp. Wu6 | reverse complement strand
CGGGAGAAGGCTGGGATGAGGGGATCAAAATAAAGTATTTTTCCTTATTTTTGATCCTCCTCACCCCAACCCTCTCCAGCAGGAGAGGGAGCTTTCTTCTTAACTTAACGGCATTGGGGCGAGGGCAGGGTGTGTCTCCCTATGCTTTTCGGGCGAGGAATGCTGGAATACTGATTATTCCGATACTTCCGGCTCCGAAACGAAACCGATCCGGCTGACGCCGGCCTTGGCGGAATCAGCGAGCGCCTCGGCCACTTTGCGGTAGGGTACGTTTTGGTCGGCGCGAACATGCAACTCCGGTTGTGGGTTTTCGGCGGCGATTTTTTGCAGATTTTGTTTGAGCTGGTCGCGGTTTACGGCGGTTGTATCCCAAAAGAATTGCCCATCCGCAGCGATCGCCAAGTCGATGTGCCGGGTTTCCTGAGTCTGAGCCTTACTGTCGGCCTTCGGCAGATCGATCTTGACAGCATGCGTCATCAAGGGGGCGGTGATCATGAAAATGATCAACAGCACCAGCATCACGTCAATCAGCGGCACCATGTTGATTTCAACAACCGGGCGCGCGTTGTTGTTTTGATTGAAGCCGCCGAATGCCATCACAAACCTCCCGCGACCGGCGCCGAACCGGTCGTCAACAACGCAAACAGGTCGTGCGCAAATGCATCGAGTTTTGCCAAAATCAAGCGGTTCGAGCGCGCGCAAGCATTGTAGGCAAGCACGGCCGGGATCGCGACCGCAAGCCCAAAGCCTGTCATGATCAAAGCCTCCCCGACGGGACCGGCGATTTGTTCCAGGGTGGATGCGCCGCCCTCGCCGATGCGGGTCAGGGCGTGAAAAACACCCCAAACGGTGCCGAACAGGCCGACAAACGGCGCGGTGCTCGCGATCGAAGCCAGCGCCGTCAGTCCCCATTCCAGACGCGCGGTTTCCTCGTCGATCACGCGGCGCATCGCGCGGGTCAGAAATTCGGAAGCGGAACCGGCGGCATGCAGGTGATTTGCGCCGTGCAATGCATGATGGCGGCTGGAGGCAATCGCATGGCGGGTCAACAGCGAAAACGGCTCCTCGGTTGTAATCTGCTCGATCTGCTCCAGCGAGGCAGCGTCCCAGAACGCTTTCAAAAAAAGCTCGGAGCTACGCCGCACCTTTATACCTTGCCAAGCCTTGATCATGATGAAAACCCAACTGACAACTGACATTGCGATCAAAATCACGAACAGCGCCAGGCCGACGCCATCGCTTTGCGAAACAAAATGTTGTAGGGTATTTGTCATATTCATTATTGATTAGCCTTCCAAAGAAAAAGTGATCGGCACCACAACCCAGGCCGCAACAGCGACCGCGCCGCGCCGCGCCGGCACGAAGCGCCATTTTTTGACCGCCTCCAGGGCGGATTCATCGAGACTTGCGTAACCGCTGCTCTTCCGCATCGAAAGCTCTGCGACAGTACCGTCAGTATTGATCAGCGCCCGCACCAGAACTTTGCCCCGTTCGCCGCGTTCGCGCGCATCTCTGGGGTAGCGGGGCGCCGGGTTGTCCAGATAATCGGCATTCAGATTCGGCAAGGTCAGCGGCTGTTGATTGCCCGCGTCAGTTGCCGCGGCCGTTTGCGCAGGGTTTGCCGCGGGCTTGGCGGCGGCCGGCGTTTCGGCTGGCTCTGTTGCGGCGGGCATTGCCGTTTTCGCTGTCTCTTCTGCCGGCATGGCGGTCGTTGTTGTTGCCGACGTGCTCGTCGAAAGCACGGCTTTGGGTTTGGTTTTTGCGCGCTTGACGGGGATCGGTTTCGGTTTGGGCCTGACCTCCGGCTGTCGCTGTTTCGGTGGCGCGGTCGGCGTTGTTTCAGATTTCGGTTGGGGCGCGGCGATCCAGGAGACCTGTATCGGCGTCGGCGCGGTGACGGTCTCTTTTGGTGTGATGTCGTGTAGCAAGAAAAATGCTGCCAGATGAAGAAGCAGCGCCAACAGCACGGCGGTTACCGCTTCATGGCGTTGACAGCCAGGCAGTGCCGCAATTTGATGCTGCGCCGAGAGAAGGGCGGTTTCGGGAACAAAAGGAATCACCATGCTCTGCCCAAGATGAAAACGCGTCGAGCCGCCCGAACGATTCTTGGGCAAGGAAAAATCGATTTTATGAACATTTGCCGGCATAGCCGTGCCTCCTCATCGGTCGTCAGGGATGGCTGGCTACCGGGCGCGGGGCCTGGATGGCTGGCTAGGGATTTCGGAATTTTTATTTGGTCAGTATAAGCTTGCCGGCGCGGGTAATACGCAGCCGGTATTCGTCGGTATTATGGACGATGACGATTTCGTTTCGGGCCCCAAACAGTGCACTGCTGTTCAGTCGGTGCTGGTCTTCTCCCGATCTTGGCGCCGCTTCGGGATTGGCGCTAGGGCGTCCGGCTGAATTGTTGTCAGCATTTTTCATCGTTTTCCGCCTAGTGGTAAACGATGCTTTTGCGCGCATCGCGATGTTCAAGTAACTGTGCGGCGATTTGTTGCCAATGTTCGAGCAACTGCCTATACATTTCGCGGGTCTGCGAGACGGGTTCAAGCTCGGGATGCATGAGCAGTTGGTTTAGCTGACGTACGATCATTTGCGCCAGCTTGGGGCATTGGCGGCCATTGATGAATTGCGTCATCGACAAACACGTTGTCGCATGCAGGCGCGCTAATTCACCTCTTTCGGGAGTTGTTTGTGATTCGGGCATAAGACTCCTCGACTATGGGTTTATATACACAAAATGTTTAACGCACACAGCCGAGAGAAGAAGCTGGTGCGTTAAACGAAAGCGGCGAGTGGTCACTTTACGCCTTCGTAATGAATGATAATCATTATCATTGGCAAAGGCAAGTTTTTTGAGCTCAGCTGATGAAGGTATCGATCGAGCGTCGCCATCTGATCCGGGTAGAGCCGAAAATGAATTGGGTGCCTCGGTCGGAATGGATTTGCAAAGCACGTGGGGATTGCAGCCAAATTTCGGTGCGAATACGGCGATCGGCACTTATTTCCCGGGATCTTCACGGGGATAGGGAGGGCGAGATCGAACGTGCCGCGAAAACATGAGTGCGGGCGCTTTAGCCTGGAGAAAATCGATATGGAATTGCCGGCCCTGCTCCAGCATTTGAAGCAGGGCAGACGGCTATCACTTACAGGATTACTAAACAGTCAATGGTTTGCGTCGGCGACAATATGATTTTGACTGATGAACAGCAATTGATCGGGCAAGTCCTGGGCGTTCTTCAACGCTTCGATCAACGCCGTGTCGTGCCCGTAAATGTCGCGATAGAAAGCGACTTTACCGTTTGGTTCGACAAATGAGGTCGTGTAAAAAAACAGCACAGGAATCGATTTTTTGAGCATCACTCGCTGCGTTTTGGGCGACTGCATCGCGAGTTGAATGTTTTCCTTGGTCCACTGGGGCTGATTTTTTAGTGCAAATTCGGCGAGCTCGAACGGTTTTTCGATACGCACGCAGCCATGGCTGAAATCCCGGGTCGAGCGGTTGAACAAAGACTTCGACGGGGTGTCATGCAGGTACACGTCATCCTTGTTCGGGAACATGAATTTGACTTTACCGAGCGGATTTTTCTTGCCAGGGAGTTGGCGGATTTTCAACAGACCCTGTTGCAGTTGTAACAGCGAGTCGCTATTCAGCGGAACCGGTTTTGCGTTGTCACTGAATGCGGCGACAATCTCCATGTTTTCGGATTTCAGGTAGCCGGGGTTGGCCAGCAGCTTGGGCACAATTTCGTTTTTAGTAATGCTGTAGGGGACATTCCAATAAGGCGAGAAATCGATGAAGCGCATTTCGGCCATTAATACCGGCGTTTGGGTTTTCATCGCCTGACCGACGACGACTCGCATGCTGAGAGCGGTAGGTTCGGTTTTGCTGATGTCGTCATACACCCACATTTGAAACGCCGGAATGTTCACGAGGATGTACGGACCGGAACCGATTTCAGGCAGCCAGCGCAGCCTTTCCATTGCCAGTTCGATCTGGGTGGCGCGCTCACTCAGCGGCGTGTTCAGCGCGGCGGCGGTGCCTTTGCCGAGTACGCCGTCGGCTCCTAGACCGTAGTGCTCTTGAAAGCGTCTGACCCCTTCGCTCAATTCCTTATCGTAGCGTGGGGTGGTTTGCGCTTTCGGAACGGCTGTTTTTTCTTGTAGTTCCCCAGTTTGGATCAGAAAACGCCGCAACTCTTCCAGTTGCGGATGCGATTCCCCGATGTGTACCGCTTCGGTGATCTCCACTTTAAGCGGCGTTGTGTGGGCGGCCAAGTCGCGGTAATGCGCCAGCGCTTGTTTTAATTTTTGATATTGATCCAGTTTTGGTTCGACTGCGGTGGAAAGTTGTGCGATTTGGCCTTGATTCCGATGTGCGATAATCAGGGCGGGTAAATCGATCAGTTTTTTATCGCGCAGTTTTAAGTTGAAATTGATGTCGTGCGGACTGACGCGTCCGTAATGCAGATCATGCAGGTAGCGCAGCAGTGACAAGCTGACGGCGGTATCGAACAATGCCCGTTTCCTGACCGCGACCGGTGGCAGTTGCAAAGCGGACGGCAGCATTTCCTTCAGTTTGTCGACATCGTAATTTTGCGGGTTCAGGCCTTCTCTTGCGGAATGGGACAAAAGATCGAGCGTTTGCGCGATCAACGGCTCGGAATCGGCGCGATTGAGCCACAACAGGTCGTAATGGGCGGTTTTATATAGCTGCGACATATCCTCCACGCGACTCGAAAAATCGGTCTGCGCCGAATAAGGATGCTGTTTTGCTTCGATCAGCGTAGCAATCTCTTTGCCGACTCCGGTTTGCGGCGCGGCGGTGTCCTGCGCGCGCAACGGCGAGGCCTGCCACCCGAGAGTTAAACACAATAGTAGACGCACGAAATGCTGCCAGGTCTGGCGCTTTTCTTCATTCAATAAGGAGGGCGGCGGACTACGGGTAGGGTTAACTTGAATTAATCCCATTTGATCGATCATTTTTGCTACTATACGGATTTGTTAATATATCACCTTGGCGATTGTTAAGGCACTGCCAGAGCTTTTCCAATTCGTTTCAGTAAAGCGCGGCGGTTTTAGTATTCCCTGTAACAATTATTGACGATAATTGACTAAGTTGCCCGTTCGAGCAATCGCTTTCCAGCAAATTTCGCCACGCCTATCACCATTATAATGGATCTCGCTCTTCTGTTCAGTTCAATTTGTAAAGCCTGGATGCCGGCCTTTTTTTGATTGCGCGCTCCTGATCATTGATAAGATGGCGTTCAACCGAAAAGTGTTGTACGGTTATTTGCTATGCAATTTTTGATATTTTTGCTGAAACTAATGAAAATTAATGTAGTTCTGACGATTATTCTGCTGTCGATTCTGGGATCCGCAAGGCTATCTGCGGAAACGTCAGCCCCTGCCGCCAATCCGAAAGAGTTGACCTCGGAGGTTGGCAAAAAAGAGGTGCGGAACAAAATCGATGCGCTGAATAAACGGCAAGGACTCGATGAATCTTTAAAAACCAAGGTGCTGGCGATTTATCAGGAGGCGGAAGACAATCTTGACAGTAGCGAAAAATTTGCGGCGCAAACGTTGGGCTACAAAGCTTCGTTGAAGAGCGCGCCGCTACAGGCTCGACGATTGCGGAAAGACATCGATTCGTATCAGCAAAAGACCGGCAAACAAAAAAACGAAGATTGGGACAGCATTCCGACCGAAGAACTTGAGCAACGGCTGATCATTGAAAAAGGCAAGGTAGCCAATCTGGATGATCAAATCAAAAAGAATGAAACGGAGCTCGTAGAGCAAAATAGTCGGCCGCAATTGATACGTGAGGAGATCGTCGCGGCGAAACAGGAGATTGAAGCTGACCAGAAGCAATTGACCGCGCCGACCGTTGGATTGTCTTCACCGCTTGAAAGCGAGGCGCGTCAAATTGCGTTGAAAACCGCGGTGAGTCGCCGCACCGCCGAGTTGAAAATGCTCGACGCCGAAGCGCTCAGCAATCCGGCGCGCGCTGAGGTGTTGAAAGTCGAGTTGCAATGGCTCGAAATTCAAAGAAATGAATTGAGCCCGATCATCGAGATGATCGATGTTAAACTCGCGGAACGCCGGCAAAAGGAAGCTCAGCAGATTCAAGACGCGCTGAGTCAGGTCGAAAAAGAGTTGTCCGGCAAGCATGTCTTGATTCAACGAATTACGCGTGAGAATCTGCAATATACACGCGATCTGCAAGATATCATTAGTAAAACCGAAAAATATACCGAGCAAAAAAATATTATTGACGCTGTGGCAGTCAACATTGACACGGATTTCAAATCAGCTGAAAAGAAAATCAGCGTGGCGGGATTGAGCCCGGCGTTGGGCAGGATTTTGCGCGAACAGCGGCGTAGTCTGGCGAATCAGGATCGTGATATACCGCAGTCCGAAAACTTACAAAATGAAACCGCGGCCGCCAGCCTAGAGCAATTCAAGGTGGATGACCAGTTGCAGCGGCTCGAGAATCTGGATGTTGAGCTCAAAGAGATGATGCGCTCTCAAGTCGATCAAAACTTGCCTGTCGATCAGCGCATGATGATTCAGGCGGAATTGCGGGTACTGTTGAACGGCAAGAAAGATCTGTTGAACAAACTGTCGGCCGCTTACGCGGCTTATTTGCGCACATTGGGCGATTTTGATTTCGCGCGCCAGCAACTGGAGACGCAAATCGATAAATTTGCCAAATTCCTTGATGAGCATCTGTTATGGGTGCCCAGTTCGGAACCAATCAATCTGTTTTTTTTCGCGGGTTTGTATGAATCGGTGCAATGGCTGCTGTCGCCGTTGAATTGGCTTGGGGTTTGTGAAGACCTGCTGCATTCGGCGCAAGGCCGTTCGTTTCTGGCCTTGTTGTCGATATTGGTCCTGAGTTTTTTGCCGATAGCCAAAAGGTGGGCCAAAGCCCAGTTATCTGTGTTGCTGGAGAAGGCTGAAAAAATTTATACTGATAATTTCAATAACGGTTTGCAGGCCTTAGTTTTTACGGTCGTGTTGGTCTTGCCGCTGCCGACCCTGTGTTATCTGCTCGGCTGGTTTTTGAACAGCAGCTGGCAGGCCGCCGATTTTAGCAAGGCGGTGGGAGCAGGGCTTAAGGCCGCCGCGGTGCCGTTGTGGTTGGTACAATTTTTTTACCGATTATTCGCGCCGGGTGGGATCGCACTCAAGCATTTTCAATGGGAAAAAACCAATGCGCATTTAATGCGCAAACATCTGGCCTGGGTGCGTTTTATTGCGGTACTCGGCACTTTTATTGTCTATTCCGCCGGCGCGTCGAAAAGCTCGATCTATGGCGATAGCCTGGGGCGTCTGGCGCTGATCATCATCATGATCGCTATAGCGGTATTTTTCAGCCGCATTCTGAAGCCCGGCGAAGGGTTGCTAAAAAACCATATACAGGCCTATCCGGAGGGTTGGGTGTCGCGCCTGCGTTATCTCTGGTATCCGGCGGTTTGTCTGCCGCCGTTGATTGTGGTCGGCTTTGCGGTAGCCGGCTATTACTTGAGTGCGGTCGAATTGCAGCAGAAACTGGTCGTGACACTGCGGCTTGCTTTTGGCTTGTTCATCGTTCATGAAATGGTGTTAAGGTGGCTGATACTGGCTAATCGCCAGCTCGCGATCAAGAATGCGCGGCAAAAGCGCAAAGTGGCGCTGCAGAGCGAAAAAGCCGCAGCCAATGCGGCGGGCGGTGAAGAACCTATGGTGCCGATTGATGAGCAGTTGATCGACATTCCAAAAATCAACGCGCAGACGATCAAATTGATGAACGTGCTGATTGCATTTGGTGCGCTGGCCAGTTTCGGGATCATTTGGCGGAACATTTTGCCGGCGTTTTCTTTCCTCGAACGGATCGTCTTGTGGCAGCACGTGGACAAGGTCGATAATCAAGAGGTTTATCTGCCAATCACAATGGCCAATTTGCTGCTGGCCGGTTTGTACGTTTTCGTCACCGTGGTGGCGGTCAGAAATTTTTCCGGCGTGATGGAGCTTCTGGTGTTCCGGCGCTTGTCGGTCGAGGCGGGCGCGCGTTATGCGGTCAATCAGCTAGCGACCTATGCTTTGGTCGCTGCCGGTTTTGCTGTCGTGGCCAACGAATTGGGCGGAAGTTGGTCGCAAGTGCAGTGGCTGGTCGCAGCGCTCGGCGTCGGTTTAGGGTTCGGTTTACAGGAAATTTTCGCCAATTTGGTATCGGGCATCATCTTGCTGTTCGAGCGGCCGGTTCGGGTCGGGGATACGGTCACGATCGGCAATGTGACCGGCAAGGTCAGTCGTATCCAAATGCGCGCGACCACTTTGATCGACTGGGATCAAAAAGAACTGATCGTACCGAACAAGACGTTTATCACCAGTCAGTTGATCAACTGGTCGCTGACCGATGCGGTCACCCGGGTCGTGATTCCTATCGGTATTGCATACGGTTCTAATGTTGAGGAAGCGCACCAGCTAATGCTCGACACGGTCAAGTCAACGCCGCTGGTGTTGTCCGAACCGGAGCCGAGCGTGTTGTTTGTCGGTTTTGGTGAGAATTCGCTCGATTTTTCAATACGGATTTTTGTCAGCGAGCTGTCGCATCGATCGCAGGCGACGCACAATATTCATCTCCAGCTCGAAAAAGTATTACGCGAACATGCTATTAATATCCCGTTCCCGCAGCGGGAGGTTCATATTCGTTCGGCCTGTGGGGATTGCAGCAGCTTGATGCAGGAAAAGCGTGCGTAAATGTAAATACGGATGAGACAGTGAAAGAATTCGCAATCGAGTATCTCCATATTTGGCGAAAATCGCTCGGTTTGCGGCGTCGATTTAACTCGATAAGTGCAATTCATTCCCTAGGAGGCGGGCGAGTAGTTCAGGGAAGCGAGAGGGCTGGGCAATTTCATTAAGCACTGCTTGCTTAGTGAAATTGCAAACCCCTCCGACATCGCGTCGGGTCATTACGCACTGCGTTTTATCCCTCCCGTGAGTTATAAAACAAAAGGAGCCTCACAAGTGGGGAGATAAGAACAAGACGGCTGGGGCGCCGAAGGCAATAGCGGTCGCGTTAAGTTTTTTGCCGTTTGCTTCGCCTGCCCGGTATGCAAGCAGGGCAACACAGGAGAAGTTACCGAAGTAAAACTAGCTTTCGTAAAAATAGCGGCTCCCCGTGCAGCCATTTGTTGCGTTTTCGCATAAATATAGTTAGGGGCGCCGCATTAGGGTAAACAGATTTCGGGTGTGTAATGCCATTGGCTACGAAAGTCTTCATAGCTAAATTGTTTTACGCACTCCAGTTTGCCGCCGTCGGCGATATAAATATCGGGCAGATTGCAGCCGTTGAACCGGTTCGCCTTGATCAGACTATAGGCGCCGACTTGTTTGAACACGACCTTATCGCCAATTGCAAGCGGCGTATCGAAGCGGTATTCGCCGAACAGATCGCCGGCCAGACAAGTGCAGCCGGCCAAGATTGCCGCATGGGTGCCGGCCGGTGCATGTTCGGCCAATGCCGGTTGTCGCTGGTATTCAAATACTTCGGGATGATGGTTGATGCTAGTATCCAGAATCATAATGGTCTTGCCGCCGCTGACAAAACGATCCAGCACTGTCGCAATCAGATGACCCGCGTTGCCGACGACCGCCTTGCCGGGTTCGATATAAATCTGTACGCCGTAACGTTTTCTCAGCCGCCGCACGAGATCGATGAAAGGGTGGTGATCGTCGATGCTGCCATATAGATAGCCGCCGCCGAGATTAAGCCAGTCGAGCCGCCCAAGCTTATTGCCAAGAAGGTCTTCGATCTTTTGCATTGTGTCGATCAGCGCCGTATAGCTGGTTGCGGAAAAGCTGTTATGCAAATGCAGGCCTTCAATGCCTGCCCATGAATCAAGGTTTTCCAGGTCTTCGATCGCCGCGCCCAATTTGGAGTGCGGACGGCAAGGGTCGAAGCGCTCGTCGTTCAGACAGGATAACTTCGGGTTGATCCGTAACCCGGCTGAAACCTTGCCGCCCGCCGTCGGCGCAAATTGTTGAAATTGGCTCGGCGTATTGAAGCTGATATGCGTGCAGCATTCATTCAAGGCGTCGATCTGATCCGGCCTGATGCCGGGCGTGGTTAAATGAATGTTGCCCGTTCCTTGCAGGATTTCTTTCGCGAGCCGGGCTTCGAATAGCGAACTGACCGAAAAGCCGTCGACGAACGGCTTTGCTGTTTGCAAGACCAGTGACAAGGGCAGAGACTTGATCGAATATAAAATGTTGGCGCCGCTGTGTTTGCGCAGTTCCGCCAGGGTTTGTAAGTTGGCGAGGAGGGCGTCCCGGTCGATCACGAAAGCGGGCGAGGATGTTAGTTGCGCCTTGATTGCGTTCAAATTCATCGTGCGGTCTCGCGTCCGCGGCAGAGATAAACGTTGTTTTCGGTGATCACCGCATCCATCGGGATGTCATGCGCTTCCATTTCTATTTGATCGAACAACTGCGATTCAAAACAGGCGCCGTACAACACCGCGTCTTTCCGTACGCCGGCCAGCAGGCGGTCATAATAGCCCGCGCCATTGCCGAGCCGGCCGCCGCTGCGATCGAATGCAACGCCCGGCACGATGATTATGTCCAGTTCGGATGGAGAAACTTCGGTTTCCGCATCGCCCCAGCGCGCCTTTGGCGGTTCCGGAATATCCCAGGCGCCGGGCGTCAGTTCGTCAAGCGCTGTAAGATGCCACAAACCCAGCTTGCGTTTGCCATGTTCGTCGCGTGTGCAATAAGGGATCACGATGCGTTTGCGGCTGTCCAGTTCGAGTCGCAAAGCCGACAGCGTTCTGACCTCGGATTTGCAACCGACATACCACATCACTGTTTCGGCGGATTGATAAGCGGCCTGCGCGATGATACGGGCGCAAAGAGCCGCGCTGAGTGCATCCTTGTCGGTCTGCCTGTCGCGCGCTTGATAGGCGGCGCGGCGTTGTTGATCTTTGCTGGAAGGCATGGGTTGATCAGGCGAAAGTGTTTCCTTGGCAAACAGCGGATCATACACAAATTTCAGGTTATTTTAAATCCGCAAGACGCTTTTTCGCTATTTTTACCGGCGGAATTCTTTTATACTTGGGGGCTAACTTAGTCAAGGGGATATCATGGAAAAACCGTTTATTCTACACATGCTGACAACCGCGAAAAATCTAAGTCCGTTCGACGTGAATATGGCGATGGATGCCGGTTGGGTTTCGGCTGTGCCTTATATCAATGTCGAACCGAGCGAAGTTCAGGGTTTGGTTCAAGACGCGATTTTTTCCCGCAGCGCGAAAAACTTGAAACGCACCGGTATCTTTATCGGCGGACGGGATACCAAACAAGCGATGGACATGCTTAAAATCGCCAAACGGTCGATGGTCCCGCCTTTTGAAGTGTCTGTTTTTGCTGATCCCAGCGGCGCTTTCACGACCGCGGCCGGCATGGTCGCATCAGTCGAGCGTGAATTGATCGCGAAATTCAATACCACGCTGGCCGGTAAAAACATTCTGGCGCTCGGCGGCACCGGGCCGGTTGGGCAAGCCGCGGCGGTGATTGCGGCGCGCGCCGGCGCGCATGTCAGAATTATCGGCCGCCAGCTCGATAGAGCGCAAGGCGTGGCGGACATGTGCAGCAATGAATTCGGCGAAGGTCAGATCACGATCGCGGCCGGCGCTGACGCGGACAAGGCCGAATATATCAAAACCGCCGAGGTGGTGTTTGCAACCGGTGCGGCCGGCATTGAATTATTAAGTGCGCAATTAATCGCTTCGGCCCCCCAATTGAAAGTCGCCGCCGATGTGAATGCGGTGCCGCCGGCCGGTATTGCGGGCGTCGATGCGTTTCATAATGGTGCGCCGATCGCCGGTTCGATTAGTGGCGCGGTCGGCATTGGCGCGCTCGCGATCGGCAATATCAAATATCAGGCGCAGAATTTGCTTCTCAAGAAAATGATCAGCACCGACAAGCCGGTTTATCTGCATTTCGAGCATGCATTCGACGTGGCGCGGGAATATATCAAAGCCAATCCGTAAAAGTTGCGGCGGAAAACCGGATTCAATCTGTCGTCCCAGCAGGATAGGTATTGCTATCGCTCTATCCGTCCTGCATTCTTAATTAAATCCTTAGCGTTTCCGCCTGTTTCATTCCTGCCCGCCGGAGCAGTCTTCTTGCGAAAGCAAAGATGCCCTTTGTATTTTTACCATTCCCTTTTATATTAAGTCTACCTGCAACAATACAAGGATCACCGATGGAAAAACGCAGCATACTTCACATGCTCGACCCGATGCCCAACAACAGCCCGTTCGACATCAACATGGCGGTGGATGCCGGGTTTGACGTGTTGATGCCTTACAGCAACGTCAAGTTGGACAGTGTTAATGGGTTGACTCAGGATGCGATTTTTTCGCGCGGGCCGGCCGGTGTCAAACGCACGGCGATGTTCATCGGCGGGCGCGACATTGGTCTGGCGATCGACATGCTCGCCGCTTGCAAGCGCGCGATGGTGCCGCCGTTTGAAATTTCGGTGCTGGCCGACCCGAGCGGCGCTTTTACGACCGCCGCGGCACTGGTCGCCTGTGTTGAGAAAGAACTGGCCGTCAAGCACGGCAAGTCGTTTGCCGATTGTAAGGCCGTGGTCTTCGGCGGCACTGGCGCGGTAGGCATTACGACCGCCGTAATTGCATCGTTGGCTGGTCTCGATGTCGCGATCGTCGATCATTTGTCGCTTGAAACGGCGAACGAAATTGCCGGCGCTTACAACCGTCGCTTCGGTAGTCATATCAAAGGCGCTTTTGCGAGTTCCGATGCGGAAAAAGCCGGACTGGTCGGCGATGTCGGTATTATTTTCTGTACCGCAAAAGCTGGGGTACAGGTGTTGAATGCCGGTGTGTTGAAGGCGGCGAAAAATTTGAAAGTCGCCGCCGACATCAACGCGGTGCCGCCGCTCGGTATCGAAGGCGTCAAGCGCAGCCATTTTGGGGCACCATTGACTCATGCGGAGCAATCGCCGGATGCGGTAGGCATCGGTGCGCTCGCGGTCGGCGATGTTAAATACAAGTTGCAAAACAAATTGCTCAGACTATTGTTGGAGACCGAGCAACCGTTGTACCTGGATTTCAGAGAAGCCTTTGCAAAGGCCCGTGAGCTTGTTTAACGGCGATTGCGGGGGCATTGGACGTAGAAAAGCCAACTATTTCAGGAGGCCCAGTGTTCAATGACGAAATCAGGATCGCCTATCGATCGTGTCCACTTTGCGATTGCGTGGAGACGTCCGAATACCGAGTGGGGAATTGCGCTTACCATCCGTTATATCAGCCGTCGCTCCCCAGCCTGATGCGTTGGCTGCGCTGTGCCGCATGCGGACATGTCTTCACGGACGGTTACTGGTCGCCTGCGGCGTTGCGGATACTGTTCGCCTCGGTCAATCCTCATCAACTTCCCGGCAACGATCCTCACGGCAGTCGCGCCATCGCGGCACGCATGGTCGAGCGGGTCGTTAGGCAACTCGGAACTGCCGAAGGGCGCTGGCTTGACATCGGGTTCGGGAACGGGGCGTTGCTGGGCGCGGCGGAAGAATACGGATTCTCGGTCGTGGGTCTGGATCTGAGATCCCAGGCGGTCGAACTGATTCGGATGGACGGAATTGAAGCGCACGTGATGGAGTTTGAAAACTATCGACCCGAAGCGCCGCTGCAAGTAATTTCAATGGCTGACGTTCTTGAACATATGCCGTTCCCGATCGCTGCGCTGCAACACGCCCATCGCCTGTTGGCGCCTGAAGGGCTGCTTTTCGCATCCATGCCAAACAGTGATTGTTATACTTGGCGAATGCTGGATAGGACCAATGCCAACCCGTATTGGGGCGAGCTGGAGCACTATCATAACTTTGGGCGGAAGCGGCTGTATGCTTTGCTTCGGGAGAACGGTTTCGAACCTGTCGGTTACGGAATCAGCGAGCGCTATTTCATGTGCATGGAGGTCATCGCATGCAAGGCGGCTTCATCTGAAGCAGGAGTCAACGTGCCCTGGGCCTGAAGGATTGATCCTGCAACCGCCTGCCGGAGGAGAATGCCACGATTTAAAACCCAAAAATGCCGGACACTGAAGGTGCCCGGCATGCGGAAGCCGTTTTATTCGGCGGCAATGGTGATAGGCAGCGTCACCACGACATCGGAGTGCAGGTTGATGTCGATCGGGAATTCGCCGACATGGCGAATCGCGCCGTGCGGCAGGCGAACTTCGGCTTTCTCGACCGCAACGCCGGCCGCGGTGATCGCTTCGGCGATGTTGTGGGTACCGATAGAGCCGAACAATCTGCCTTCGTCACCCGCCTTGTGGGTGATCACGATTTGCAGTTTGCTGATGGCATCGGCGCGTGTTTGCGCGGCAGCCAGTTTTGCCGCAGCGGCTTTTTCGAGTTCCGCGCGGCGCGCTTCAAACTCGGCGATTTTTTGTTGGGTCGCCGCAACCGCCTTGCCGGTCGGTATCAGATAATTTCTGCCATAGCCGGCCTTGATCGTGACTTTGTCACCCAGGCCACCCAAGTTCGCTATTTTTTCAAGCAAAATAACTTCCATCTTTTAATCCTCGTATTCGGACGTTTAACTGATAAGTGGCGCCCTCAGGCGCGCGTTTGATTCGAATTTTTTTTACGTATGTCAAGCCAGGCGTCGAGTAGTCCGACGACCGCGACCGGTGGTAAGACTTGCGGCACCAGAAACAGCGTCACATAAAACAGCGGCACCGCATAGCGGCTCATTTTGGTCTGTGCGAATACTACATGCAGCACCGAAGTGCCGATCACGGTGTAGAGCACAAACAGCAAAATGCTCATGTTCCAGGCGATTTCTGACAGCATTCCGCTGGCAAAGAACGCGACCAACAGTGCGATCAAGCTGCTTATTGCCAGTTTCCGGCTGGTGTTCAGCAGTAAAAACTCCTGTTTGAAGCCGCCCGGATTGAATAGCAGTGATTGCCACCAGCGTCCGAGAAACAGTCCGAACAACAGACTGAATACGGCGCCTGCGGCAAACATGCCGGTCATGTAATGGGAGAATTCTCCGATCCAACCCTTGATGTCCTTGATTGGTACAGTCGTTTGCTGCACCATCTGCTCGAACAATCCGGCCCACATCGTCGCGGGTTCTGGTACGTACAGATAAAATCCCGCAACTCCCAGCATACCGATGAAGACCGCGATTTCTACCGCCAGAGACAATTGCCGTCCTTCCCGCAGGATGATTGAGATCACCCACACCGGCAGCCACAGCAGCAATGCATAAAGCAAGGCAAACTGATAGTTGTCGATCACGAAGAAGCCGAGCAAGGCGGTGGCGATGCCTGCGCCGAACAGGATGTACATGCCTTCCGTTGCGCCGCGCCGCAGCGTGACGAGCGCTATGGAGGCCGAACTGAAAACGCTGATCGGTGGGAATTTCAGCGACAGCAACGCCAGCGTAGAAGCCACGATAATGGCCTGCGTCCGCCCGCGCATGATGTACTCAGCCAAAATCCTCACTGCCTTACCTTGGTTGGTTTAATTATTGGTGTGCGTCACAGAATGGCAACAGCGCAATATAGCGTGCACGCTTGATGGCAGTGCATAACTGTCTTTGGTATTTTGCGCTGACGCCGGTGATGCGGCTCGGTACGATCTTGCCGGTTTCAGTGACATAATCACCCAGCAAATTCAGGTCTTTGTAATCGATTTCCACGCCGTTAGTGGCGCCGAAGCCTTTGGTTTTACGTCTTGCGTTACGTGCCATGAGTAATCCTCGTAATCCTGTGGGTTGATTTGTTAGTCGGCAGCCAGTTCGTCTGCGTCGAAATCGGACGCGATTTCGTCGATATCGATTTCTTCGTCAGCTTCGGCTTCGGCGGCAGCGGCGCGTGCGGCGGCTTCCTTGGCTTTGGCTTCGGCGTTTCTGCTTTCTTCGGCTGCTTGCGTCGCGATCGGGGACGGCGTGGTGACCGCTTGTTTTTGCAGCAGGGTCATGCTACGCAGGATTGCGTCGTTGAAACGGAAGTTGCTTTCCAGTTCCGCCAGGGTCGGCTGGTCGCACTCGATGTTCATCAGCACATAATGCGCTTTGTGGATTTTGTTGATCGGGTAAGCCAAATGTCTACGGCCCCAGTCTTCCAGGCGATGAATCGCGCCGGAAGCGCTTTCGATGATCGCTTTGTAACGGTCGATCATCGCTGGTACCTGAGCGCTTTGATCAGGGTGGACTAAAAAGACAATTTCATAATGTCGCATGGTTTTTCCTTACGGTTGAAGCCTTCCACCTTGTTTAAGCAAGGCGGTAAAGCAAGGATGAGGCAAAAGCCCCGGTAAAACAGATTATTATATGAAATTTTTAGTCCAAGCAAAAGCTTTAATTTCAATCATTTGTGGAAGGGGTTGTAAGCCGGAACCCCAGAAAATTTTGTCACACTGAATAAATAAACCTATTTCGCGTATTCCCGCAACCAGTTCCGATTCCACTCAGGCCATCGATTCCGATACGAATCCACCGTCGGCTATTAAGAGTGGTGAATTGTCGCAACCGCCCCCTTGCTGCCGTTCGCTAATTTGTTCACTGTGCGTCCGGTTATCGTTTATAAGCTGACGACTAAGAAGAATCCTGAATAACCCATCTGCAATTCTGACAAAAATGTAATCTTCCCGTCATGGTCATGTTAGGAACAGATTGTTATCCTCTGTTCATGCATCGGCTATTTTCTATTTTGTTCATTTTGCTAGTTGCCACGCTAACTGTCGTCGGCTGTGCGAGTTTTCAGGATCGCGAACTCAATCCCGCTGAGTCTGTAACTCAATTGGAAAATCGGACATTGTTAAATCCGGAAATGTTGAGTTTTATTGAAACGATTACCAGAAGCGGAACCATGTCGTTGCCAAAAACCTGGAACATAGATCGATTAACCTTGGCGGCGATTTATTACCATCCAGACCTTGCCTTGGCTCGCGCCCAAGCACAATCAGCCGATGCCGCCATTAAAACTTCTGCTCAACGGCCTAACCCCAGCATTATGATTTCACCCACATGGATACGCAATCTGGCGACAGCAGCCATTCCCTGGATCGCGGCCACCTCGATTAGCATTCCCATCGAAACGTAAACGTTTAGCCCTACCACCTATAATAAAATAGTTTTTGTCTGCGGCATCCTGTGATTTTTGCTCAGGAGTTTTCGCATGACCATCACAGCGAAATGGCGTCAGCATATTGAAGCATGGCAACGCATTGGTTTGTCGCAAGCCGAGAGTATTGCACCCGATGCTCATACGTTCACGGCGCGTCTGAGCGACTATCGCAAATTATTCCAATTGGATTCGACGGTCTTGATACCGGTGCAGATTCAACCGCAACCGGCTGTCACTGAGGCCATTGTCTTTACCCATGCCCAGGGCCATCGCCTGGAATTGCCGGCTTCAACGCCGGCGAGTTGGGTAGCGGAACTGTTACGATGCCTGGCTTGATCGAGAGTCCGGCGCAGATCTGGGTGGCGGTGGCGCCGGTCGATATGCGCCGTGGCCTGGACGGATTGCCGGCTATCGTCCAGCATAGCCTAGGGCGCAGGGTCGGCCTTCATCTTCCGCAGCCGAGCCGGCAACCGCTTACGCCTGTTGCTGTGGGATGACAATAGGGTTTGGCTGTGCCAGCGGCGTTTGCATCGAGGCAGTTTTGTTTGGCCCAAGGCCTCTGATCCGGTCTTTGCGATCAGTCAAGCGCAGTACCCAAAGGGCATAAATGGCAGTGGTTGGCCGCTGGTGTCGATTGGCAACGGCTATCGGCCCAACCGTCAGCGGCATGGCGGGTGTAAGGTGGGACTTTAAAAGCCACTGAAACCCAGTAAAATCAAGGCATTCATCGGGTCCCTGCGGTATTATAACCGCCATGAATCCCCTCGCCAAACTCGATCAGTTGAACCTGGAACCGGCTGCCAAAACCGAAGTGGCCGCCTTAATTCAAGCGCTGATTGAACAGACTGAGCGGGACGCCAAGGCTATCCACGCCAAAGACGTCAAAATCGCCGCGCTGACACATGAGCTCGCTTATTACAAACGGATTCGTTCAGTACGAAGAGCGCTGCCTTGGCCCCGCTGCAGCGGGATGTGTTCGAGGAAACCTGGAACACCGACATCTCGGCGATTGAAGCCGAAGTCGAGCAACTGCAGGACGAACCCCGCGCCACCGTCGCTCGTCCCAAACGCTTGCGCGGGGTCGTCAGCCGTTGCCCACTCACTTGCCACGGATCGAACACCGGCGCGAACCCGAATCCTGCACCTGCGGCCATTACGGCCGGGAGCTGGTCAAGATCGGCGAGGATGTGACCGAGCAACTGGATGTCGAGCCCGCTCAGTTTTTCGTGCATCGCCATATCCGTCCGCAATATACCTGCCGGAGCTGCGAAACCATCATCGCGGCGCCGATTCCGCCGGCGGTGATCGATGGCGGCCTGGCCGCGGTCGGCTTGTTGAGCTGGGTGATGATCAGTAAATTTCTCGACCATCTGCCGCTGTACCGGTTGGAGCAGATTGCCGCCCGCGACGGCGTGAAATTGTCCCGCTCTACCCTGGCCGATTGGGTTGGACGGCTCGGTGTGGCCTTGCAACCTTTAGCGAGTCGATTGGCCTGGCACCTGTTGCAACGCGATTGCCTGCATGCCGATGAGACGCCGGTCCCCCAGCTGGATCCCGGCAATGGCAAAACGAAAAAGGCCTATCTGTGGGCCTATCGCAGTAACGACCTGCAACCGGGGCCGAAGATCCTCGTCTTCGACTATCAAGCCGGTCGCAGTGGCCGGCATGCGCAACATTTTCTAGGCGATTGGCAGGGCCATCTGGTAGTCGACGACTACGCAGGCTATAAAGCCCTGTTTGCGGCCGCCCATGCGCATCCCGAGCATCAACATCGGCTTGAACCGTGTATCGAGCTCGCCTGCCGAGTAGACAGGGATGTTTCCATCCCTGCCCCTCACAGACCCGGACGTGCGGGATTACCGCATCCGGTTCCTAATGTTATGCATTAGC
>NZ_JAXUHN010000031.1:0-24573 GCF_035916875.1 Methylomicrobium sp. Wu6 | reverse complement strand
ATGGCAGCCACTCGTATTTCATTTTGCGCCATAGCATTTCAATCCGATTCAGCTCAGGACTGTAAGGAGGTAGAAAATAAAAGCGCATCCCATTTTCGGCCAGTAGTTCCCAATACGGCTTCAGTTTTTTGGCGGTATGAACGGAAGCATTGTCCAGAATCACCACGAGCGCTTTGCTGACGCTTTGCGCCAATGCCATCAAAAAGCCGAAGAACCATAACCCGTTCACGGACTGCCACAGTTTCGCCATCACCAACTTTCCCGATGATAGCAAAGCACCAATGATATTCAGTCGCTGGCTACGCTTGGCTGTGATGGCATGGACTTCGCCCTTTTTCGTCCAAGCTGAGCGGTTCGGCGGTTGCGGCGCAAAGCCCGCTTCATCCACATAAGCCAGTTCAATTTCGCCCGCATTCGCTTGTTTGATCAATTCCGCTATGTCGCGCCGGGCTTGTTCGAAGCGTTCGGCATCGCGCTTTTTTTTAAACTGTAGCGCGTCCGTTTCCAGACAAACCCTAAGCGCTTCAGTTCGGTTCGCAAGGTCGTCGCACTCATCTCAATCTGGTATTTTTCCTTTAATCGGCTCAAGATGTTTCTTGACGATAAGGCTTCCGCTTCAACCCATTGCTGAATCTGTTCGCGATGTTCATCCGCCAGTTTACTGGGCGCCCCGCTCCGCGGTTGATCTGGCAGGCTGGCCAAACCACACTCCAGCCATTTACGCCGTCGAATTCGAACCGCCTCACGGCATATCCTTTGCTGCTTTCCGATGGCTTTTACACTGACGCCCGAGGCGAGCAATAAAATCGTCTCGGCACGCTCTCGCTCTCGCCAATCTGATCCTTTTTTAACAATGGCTTGCAAACATGCGTCATCGTTTTCTGATAGTTCTAATCGGGCAACCCTTGCCAACTCTGTTTCCTGCTGGTTCTAAAAAGCTTTTAGTTTAACGCCAATCAACTTTCTGCGAGACACTTATGATACGGCGATGTCCCAGAGGTCATTACGACTTTTCATCCTATGTTGTGATTTTTTTTAGCTTTGGCCACATTTTTTTCTACCTGCATGAGAATATGGTGGCCCGCCGCAGCAGGTGAATAACGGCACACAGGCTGAGCCTTCGCGCGCGGAAAAAATCAACAATCGGTCAAACGAACTATTGGAGGGGATCGATGGCGAACGCGGGTGGACACCGGAGAACGACGAAAGAAGCAATCGGAAGCGATACGGCGATGGCAGCCGTGGAATAACTCCACCGGGCCGATAACATCCGAAGGTAAAGCGACAGCGTCACAAAATGCCTATAACGGCGGCTTTCGTCCTCTGATACGGGAAATTACTGCGGCGTTGCGGGATCAGCCGGAGTCCTTAAAGTTGGTCAGATAAGCGCCTAGCAACAAGTTCTTCATGCATTGTTTTTAAACATCGCCTTCTAATGCACTGTTGCCAAAACTTGGATTCCCCGCGGCTTGTAGATAAGCGCTTGAGAGCTTAGTTGCTACGAGATGGCTCTGGTCTGATGGTTTGAGGCGGCGCTGGCATATTGGGAGGCGGCGGCGAATGCCATTCCTGCTGAGTGTTGTACATTAATTCCCCAGGCACAGGAACTCGATGCCCTTTAACATACATGCATTGGATATAGCCGATGTCATAATATTGTTGACCTTCTTCTATTGAATTCGGTTCTTTGGGCGCAGTTTCGATCTGCCGGTAGACAAGTTGTCTGCACGACAGGTCGTCGTTATGGAACTGATCATAATTTTTACCGGTGCCAGGCAGTACCAAAACACTCGGGCCACTCGGCAACGTCGAACATGAGCTGAGCAAGAGAATTAGCAGTAAGGTTTTTAGGGGTTGTAACATTTTGATGCACTCCATTAAGGGACAATCTTCTGCCAGGGAGCTAAACACGTCCTGACATAAGGATAATATCCTGCCGGATTGTTGCAGTAATACCAATAACTGGCCTCCTGTCCAAGAGGTTGAGGTTCCACACTCTGCCAGCTCACCCGACATTCTTTCACATGAGGATAATAACCTTCAGGATTTGAACAATAGCTCCATTTGTTCGACCCGAGTGGTTGGACTTTGGATACAGTTCCTTGTTCTATATAAACAGAAGGAGCAGAGGGCATTGAAACGGACGGAGTGGAATAATAGGAAGGGTAGGGATTGTAAGACGAGTAGTAGGGAGGGCAGGTATAGTAAGGCCAGTAATAATAGGATGGCCAGAAAAATAGGGAGCTTGAAAAAAAAACAAACCTATTATGACCAGGGTGATGGAATCCTCCAAAATGGCCGCCGCCGTAACCGCCACCGTGACCGCCTCCAAAGCCGCCGCCAGAGCCGCCTCCGTGTCCACCCCCACCACCACCACGGGCCATGGAGGCTCCGCTAGTTAACAATCCGATAACGATCATCAGCACAATTGATAGCCTTCTGAACATCATTATCGTTTCCTCATCTAGCGAATTAAATTCGAGAAAGCTAGACCCTCTAGGCCAGTCAGAATCTTATCAACCTAAAATACGGCCGGATTTGTTGCACAGAGTCTATTGCCTGACGTCAAGCACTGGTCAGATCCAGAAAGAAAAATCCAAGAGACCAGAAAATAAGTCTTAGTTTCAAATTTTAGTCTTAGATAAGATCAATAAAAAAATGTTCCTTTTAAGCGACTAATAAAAAGTTTACATGCGTTGTTTTTAAAAGGTTCAAGCTAAGCGGGGAGTCGCTATTTTTGCGAAAGCTTGTTTTGGGCCCCTTCCAGCCCAAGCAAGCGGCAAAAACTTAACGCGACCGCTATGCCTTCGGTGCCCCAGACGTTCTGCTACCTTCGATTTATACCCAACGAGGGGTATAAATCTTAGTGCGCAATGACTCGACGCGATGTCGGATGGCTTTGCAATTTCACTACGCAAAAAAACGCTTCGTGAAATCGCCCAGCCCTATCTCTTCCGGGGGCTACTAGGCTTCCCGCCTCGCAGCGAGGGCAAGCGAAAAAGAGGCTCAAATGATATTTGTTGCACAAATAAAGACTAACCAATTGATTTAAAGCGAATATGATTTAACATAGAAAATTAGGGGCTATCTGGCCTCTTTGCTATTTCAGTAACTGACCATAACTAAAGCGCTTTAATTGCTCTCAACGTCTATGAACTACTTCCTAAGATTGTCCATGCCATTTTGCGCCCTAGTTGCTGGATGCGCGATCACGCCCGATCACTTCATAAACTCCTCACCGATCTTGGTTGTATCAAGCACCAAAGATTCCCGAGGCGTGGCTGTTTGTGTTTCGGACGGCTGGAACAGCGAGGTAAATGGTGTGACGTCTAAGCCTATTTCTGGGGGATTTACTGTCACCTTAACCTCCGGTGGACTCATTTACTTCATGGCTGAAGTGATGACCTCATCTAAAGGATCAACAACAAAATACTGGGTGGGGACATTCACGCTGCCTAACTATATCGACAAATTTGAAGATATCGTCAAGCAGTGCCAATCATGAGCCATGAGACGGCCCGATTTGTTTTTGTAATTACACAAAATAAGTGTGATATTCCTTTGCAAGCCGGGTCATTGCGGCGCTTGATGCTGTTAAGTGTAAAACGGCTTGTAATCTTTTTAATAATTCAGCACTTTTTTGTTCAGTATTGATGTGTCAACACTTTTCCGGACACATGGTTAAGCAGCTTTTTGCTGCAATTGATAGTCAACGGGTGACAGATAACCGTTGGCGGAATGAAGTCGCTCTCGGTTGTAAAACACTTCGATATATTCAAACACCGCCTGTTTAGCTTCCTATCGGTATAGCTTCGGTCTGACTGTCGGTTTTCAGGCTACGAACAACTTCCTTGGCTTTTAGCAGTTTTTGATGTTCAAGAGAGATGCGGGCACGGAAATAAAAAATGTTTTTCCGTCTAAAAAGATAGGGAATTTTTGCCACGGTAACACCCTTGTGTGTAACAGTTTTGTGTAACAAAAACCGTCTTTACAGGGTGCTTATGATTGAAAGTCTATTATAATCAAATGAGAGAGACAGTCGAACAATTGCTTGAAAGCTGCTTAATATAAGGCTTTCATATTTTTATTTTTTAAATGTACCCCCAAATGTACCCCCACTCGATCAAGGCTGGCCTCTACTTTTCATTATGCAGGTAGCACCATATGCTTTGATTTCGCGACTCATAATTTTTTCTGCCCATATCAAAATCAATCATCGGCCTTGTTGATCGCTCAATGCGGTTGCCGAGACCCTCGCGCCGATCCGCCAGTGCGTGACCCCTTGCCCTTGCAGTGACTCAGTCAATTGTTTCCCGTTTGCCACAATCAATTCCTTAGCTTGACTGCCAACTCCATTAAAGCAGCGAAAGCCATTAAATTACAGGCGGTTATGTTTATTGCTGTTTGTATCGTCTCGAAAAAGTACCACAAGACTACGCTCGGCCCGGGCAAAGCCTGTTATGGCGTGGAGGTCTAACATCTCCTACGCATTTGAACCTGGCGAAAGGGGCGAATCCGGCAAAATCCAGCAACGGCGCTAGATTAAGCCTGGCGAAAAAATGGCGAACCGAGGCGAATTTCGCCTATTTCCAGCTGTCACCTATCTGTCCGCCTCGCCCTCAATTTGTTAAGCGGACCGCAATAGCTGCGATTGTAGTGGTCGATTTCATCAAACAGACAAGAAAAAAATATCACGTCTCTTGCTATTAAGTGAATAGCAACAAGTTCATTGGCATTTCTTGAGCTCTCTAAGTCATTGATTTGCTATTCACAGGTTGCAAACGAACTTCTCGCGAAGCACTTAATCGGCCTTTCCTGTGGATTCTAGAAAACTCGGAAATATATTGAGATTACGCACACTTGCGTAAAGATAATACACCTCTAAAACAAAGAAAACTACACCTATGAGGTGTATAATTTATCATAAAAAACAATAGCTTATGTTTATTTGCTGTTGCATCGGCTGAAAATAAAATACAGAATATCTCCTGTGTTCAACAGGGTCCGCACAAATGCGGCAAGATACATACATGAGAACTTATACAACTTCAAATTTATCATCAATCGCTTTTCTTCGGCTCCGGGATATTATCGGCGACCCTAAGCGCGGCATTTTGGGAAAGTTGCCTATTAGCAGAACTTCATTTCTGGACGGCGTGAAGTCGGGGAAATTTCCAAAACCAGTAAAACTGTCCCAAAGGACAGTCGCATGGCCCTCGCGGGAAATCGATTTAATCAATGCGGCGCTGATTGCCTGCAAATCGGATAAAGAAATCAAGAAGCTTGTCGCCGAGCTCGAAGCGGCGAGGACTGAGAGCGTAGAGCAACGGGCAGCGCCGATAACTATCGGCCTCGGCGGTGAAGCCGTAAAAAGATAGGGGGATTATTTAAGAATTTAGGCAAGCCAGAAAGCAAAAAACCTATACGTGTATTGATTCGTATAGGCTTTCTATGTGGGGTGTATTACTTCTAAGCGGCTGTAATTATACCCCACAGAGTAATTTATTTTCAATAAGTGGGGATAAAAAATGATTAATAATAAAAAAACGGGGGCAGTTGCCATCTGCGCGCCTACGTTTGTACCGGTTATCTGTTCCGAACGGCAGCGCCGCGCATTTGCAGAGTTAGCTACAAATGACGATCAGTCAGTCAATCACTCTGACTGTATAAAGCAGAGGTTGGTGCATGGCGGCAAGGTGGTATCTCATGATTGAGCGCATTGTCTCGCGGCTCGATAGGGTTAGGCGGACTGGGTTTGGACGGTTTGTCGCGCGCTGCCCGGCGCACTCCGATAAGTCTCCTTCCCTTACCATTGCCGAAAAAGAAGGCCGTGTATTACTGCATTGCTTTGCCGGATGCGAGCCGGCCGATGTACTCGCCGCCGTCGGCTTGACGTTCGCGGACCTGTACCCTGAACGACCGGCATACAACAAGAGCCCCAGATCCGCCCAATTCAACCCGTATGACGTGCTTAAATGCCTTACTTATGAGGCCGCGATTGTCACCCTGGCGGCAGCACAAGTTTCGACCGGTCACGAACTCACTGCCGCCGATGCCGAGCGCGTGGCGCTTGCTCACGAACGCTTGAGAGACGCAGCTAAATTGATGGGGGTTCGCCATGACTGATTTAGTCTGCACCATCGAAGAATACCTCGACTATACCCAAACAAATGGCGAAACGGTCGAATCGAACAAAAAGTCAGCAACGGCGCGGGTTTCAGACAGACGAACAACAGACGAACCGAAGCGAAAATTGTGCGAGTTCACCTACAGGTCGCCAGATTACCCAATCGGGGCGCTGGGTCCATTGTCGAAATTATGCCAGACGGTCGCCGAAAATGCGCAGTTAAGCCCGGCAATGGTGGGTCAATCGATCCTGGCGGCCGCCTCACTGGTCGCCCAAGGCGGGTATGAGGTCGAAACACTCAGTAGCATGAAGCCCTTGTCGATTTTTGTTTTGACCGTTGCTGATTCCGGAGACGGAAAATCGACGGCTGAAGGCATTATATTACCCGGCATTCGCCAATTCGAAAAAGAGCGGCATGACGCGTTGCAAGCTAAGTCGCCAGAAGATCAGAAGGATGAGCGTGAGCCCTATCTACTTGCCTCCGATGCGACCGTGCAGGGCATCATCAAGGGATTCCGGACCGGCTGGCCGAGCCAAGGTGTCTTTACCGCCGAAGGTGCGGCCCTATTGTGCGGTTGGGGCATGGCTGCCGAGCAACGGGCCAACACGTCCGCGAACCTGAACAAATTGTGGGATGGTGAGCCGATATCAATCCAGAGCGGGATGAGTGGGCGTGTCCAGCTCTACAGGCGGCGATTTTGCGCGCACTGGCTGATCCAGCCGGACGCCGCGCAGGAGGCATTGACCGATCCGGGGCTGTCTAGTATCGGATTGTGGCCGCGTTTTATGGTGAGCTGGCCGGAGCCATTGGCGCCCCGGAAATATCGCCAGTACGAGTTTTGGCATGACCCCATCGTTAAGGCGTTCTGGGATCGTTGCAAGGCCATGCTGGGTAACCAGCGGATTACCGGTGGCGAATGCGGCGAGTTTCGAACGATCCGGCTGAGTGCCCCGGCACGTCAAATCTTGATCGAGACCTTTGAGCGGATGGAACAAGCCCGTGATTCGGCACACTCGTTGCACAGTATCAAGCCGTTTGCGGTTCGCCTTTGCGAACTGGCCTGCCGAAATGCCGGCGTACTCGCCGCCTATGCGGACGAGAACATCATCAGCGAGGAGCGGATGAAAAACGGGATCGCGCTTGCGGGATATTCACTCGATACCTGGCGCGGCATCTTTGGGCAACGGGAAGACTTGACCCACGACAAATGGGCGCGGGAACTGTATACCTGGCTGCTGAAACGGCCGAAACAGCGGGCTAGCGAGACAGACATTCTGAAAACCGCGATCCCCAAACACCTGCGTAATAAGCATAAACGGGACACCGCATTATCGATCTTGCGCGAGTACGGGATGATTCGGAAGGCCATTGATATCGTAAGCGGCGACATCCGAATCGCCCATGCAGAATGGGAGGTGGTACAAGATGCTTGATGGGATTCTCGATGACATTTTGGGGTCGCCGGTGCACGGGGGCGAAATTCGCCCCTTTGAAAGCTTTAATATGCCTGAATTTTCGCCCGATTCGCCCCTTTCGCCAAGTTCAAATGCGCGAACCGATGATGACCGGCATTTTTGCCACGAATGTCTCCACCTAAACAGTACGGGTTACTGTATCCAGCAACGCTTCCGGCCAGTCGATGACATCCCGCGGCGATGTGAAGATTTTGCCGGCCTGCCGGAATCAGAGCCTCGTCACTCTCGGTTCCAGATCACTCTGCAGGATGGCATGCCATTTACCAACAAGAGTGTTCAGTTCATGAGCCTTAAAGAAATCCGCATTCGCTATCCAAATGCTGCCTCGATCAGTCCCGTTATTGAGGTGTCGTTATGAAGGCCGTGATTCGGGAGAAAATTTATTTGTCAGGGTTATCGCAAAATCAATATGGCGTGATCAAAAAAACGCTGACTATTCAAAATCCCAAATACCATGAAGCCTTGAGATTCGGCCGCAGTGCGTTTGGAATTGATCGTTATATCGAGTTGTTCGAGCAACCTGGCGGCTGCCTAAGTACCCCGCGCGGTATTTCGCTGACATCATTGGGATTGATCCCTGAATCGATACTGGATGAACGGCGCATCCATCCTGTCAGGATCGAAACCAACCTTGAAATGCGCGGTTATCAAGAACGTACCGTTCGGCTGGCGCTCGAAGCCGGCGGCGGGGTCATTGTTGCCCCCACAGGTGCAGGTAAGACAACGATGGGCATCGAATTGGCTTCTCGTCTGAATCAGCGTTGCCTAGTGCTGGTCAAGTCGCTTGACTTGGCGCGGCAATGGCAGGCCGCCATCCAGAAATTTACCGGACAGGAGTGTGGATTGATCGGCGACGGAAAGTGGCAGGAAGGCAATCAGTTTACCGCCGCTACCGTGCAAACTTTGATCAAACACTCGGAAAGCCTCGATTACGGGTTGGTCATCGTGGATGAGTGCCATAACGTTCCTGCCGAGCAAGCCTACAGCGTTATTAACCGGCAAGCAGCCAAATACCGCTATGGCTTGTCGGCCACCCCGCAGCGTCGGGATAACTTGGAAATGATGATCCATGCCGCCCTCGGTCCGATCGTGGCTGAAATTGATCAGAGTGAAGTCGATGGGGCGGTTTTGCCTGTTACGGTATCAACCTTGGAATATAGATTTCAAGGCAATCCGGAGAGTTGGCAGGACTTTATAGCTCAGCTTGCCAATGATCCGGAGAGAAATCAGCTTATTGTCAATCGCGCGATCAAGTCGTGCCAGGTTACCGGCACGGCAGTTTTAACGGGCACGGTTGAGCATGCGGAGCATCTGCATAGAATGATTATCGAGCAAGGCAGCGAGGCATTGCTGCTCCACGGTCAACTGTCGAAAAGCCTACGCGCTGAACGAATGGCAGCTGCTACCGAGTACCAGCTCATCATCGGCACCTTGTCTATGCTGTCCGAAGGTATCGATTGGCCACACATCGGCGCCGTGATCTTCGCTAGCCCGGTATCGGCCGCCATCGATAAGGCCACCCCAGCCGCTACCCGGCTGATTCAATCGATAGGACGTGCCCGCCGGCCATTCCCCGGTAAGCGGCGTGCCTTTGTCTTGGATATCGTCGACCTGCATCCTTTCGGTAAGTCCTCGTTCAAAAAACGATCAATGGTTTACAAGCAACAGGGGTTCGATGTTCGCAGTTTAAAAATAGGAGGTTCCGACGAACCCAGATAAAAGGCCAATAAAGCTCATAGATAGCAAAAAAGTTTTCATCTCAACAAATCAAATGTTAAAAAATGAAAGAGAAACCTAAGACACAAAACATTTTTCTGCCACAACTCCTGAAATTGGCTGAGCAGCAATCCCCGACTCTGCTTGAAATTTTGCATAGGAAATCACTTGATGATGGTATCGAGGATGTCAACGATCCTGATTATCTGCGTAATGCCTGCACCATCCTTGCCGAGGGCTTTATCATTGGAATTGACAAGGGAGATGTGACTTTTTCGTCAAAATCGTCTCGTATGAATTTTCTCTGGTTACTGCAGTTGCTCACTGATATTGCCGCTGGCGGCAAAATGGAGGATTTATTCGCCACCTCTTAACCATCTAGGCAGCTCTCCTACATTGCCTGGCAAGTGCAGCCGGCAACCACTTGGTTGTCGGCTTTTTTATTTCATCAAAATCCCTCCCATTTCGAATGGGAAATATAATCATTTCTGGTATATGAGTTAGAGAAGTAAGCGGTTTAACCTGTGGTAAAGATCTCTTCAGATCAACCACCAACGAAGGAAAACACCGCCATGATAACCAGGACTGGACCTGACGCGATCTATGCCAAAAGCGCTACGTCTAGTCTGGACTGGCGGCTACCGGGAAGCGGCGTCGAGTTGGGAAGAAGTGCTGATCGATTTGCAGCAGCGCAGGCTCAAGATTTCACCTAAATTGGCTATCGGTGATGAGGCGCTAGGCTTTTGAAAAGCGGTGGCCAAACTGTGGTCGGAGACCGACCAGCAGGGCTGTTGGGTACACAAGATCGCCAATTATCAATAGTCCCAGGCTTCGTGCCGAACTGGCAACTGATTCAATTGCTCTCGAAACATCCGCCAGTTCGGCATAAATCGCTCCATCAATGCAACGAACCGCGCGTTGTGCGTGGGCTCCAACAAGTGCACCATTTCATGCACAACGATATATTCGAGGCATTCGGGCGGCTTTTTGGCGAGTTCGGTATTGAAGCGAAGGCTGCGATGGATCGGGTTGCAGTTGCCCCACTTCGTCTTCATGCGCTGCACGAAAAACGTCCCCACTTTGACGCCGATCCGCGGCTCCCAGCGGGTAATGATATCGGCGGCGGCGACCTTGAGTTGTTCGCGGTACCAGACTTCCACTATCGCCTGCTTTTTTTGTTCCTCGGTTCCCGGCCGTACCCGCAGCACCAGAGTGTTGTGTTTTAGCTCGATTCCCGGTGGGGCGTTGCCTTCCACGATCTGCAGCAGATAGCGTTTCCCCCACACGTAGTGGCTTTCCCGGTCCAGATACTCGCGCGGCGTCTCGCGGTCCTGGCGGAGCAGCTTCTCTTGTTGCTGCTTGATCCATCCCAGCTTAGAAATGGCGAAGACACGGACGGTATCGAGGTTCATGCGGGCTGGTGCCGAGATGCGGACCTTGCCGTCGGGCGGATAGACGCTAAGATGGATGTTTTTGATGTCCTTGAACGTGACATCCACCGTAAGATTGCCCAGGTTGATTTGGGTCGCCATCAGTACTCGGGCTGCGCTTTGATAATCAGGAAAATGCGCTCGACTTCGGCAATATCCTGTAAGACCCCATACAACGCGGCCTTGATGATTTGCTCGCGCGCTTGGACGCCGCGCCACCCATCAGGCCGGACCTGTTTAATGGTTTCGTCAATCTTCAGGGTTAACGCTTCGTTCTGGTCCAGGTTATTGTAAAGCGCGCGTTTTCCCGGTGTATCAAGTTTCTCTGGAGTGTCTTCGCTTTTACCCGACTCGACTTTCTTCGCGACTTCGGCAATCCGCTTCAAATACTCTTCATACTCGATCGCTTTGGCTTTGCGCGCCGCGATAATTTCGTCGAGCAGTGCCGACATCTTTTCGAAAAACGCCGGGTCGTTCAAATGCTCCTTGATGATCTTGCGGCGGACATTGTTCTCAATCGTTTCGGCGATCGCGTTCTTATTGCCCTTGAGCCCGCCTAATTGCTTATTGATCGCCTCGGCAATGCCGGTTTTCACGATCAATTCCAGCAACGGCAAGTCGTCGAACGGCGAAATCTTGCGCGGCTCGTCGGCCTGGATATAAGTATCGATCAGATGCCGCATGTCGGCTTCGTAAGCTTTCAGATCAAGCGTTTCGCCACTGGCCTTGCGGATGATTTCGCGGATGGCTAAATAATGCTCGAGCCTCTGCTTGATGCGGGCGATCTCAGCGCTACTGTAACCGGCAGGCTCCATCTCATCGGCGATAGTCGCGTAGGCGCGTACCAGGGCCGCCGTGGCCTTATACAGCGCGGTGCGCTGCGGCTCCCGCTCTTCCAGATCGGAAGGCAGCTCGGTATTGCCGCAAAAGTAATGGATATGTTCCAGCTCGCCTTTCGGCGGCTTAACCGGCTCGCACAGCAAGGCGATGGCTTCCAAGGCTTGGTCGAGCCGCTCCCTGCCCTTTTGCAAACGATCATGCAACAACACATCCGGATCGGCGCCGCCGGCGCTGCGATCGAGCTCTGAGGTGTACACCGAAATCGCGTTTTCGACTTTTTTGAATAAGTCCTTATAGTCGACAATGTAACCGAAATCCTTGTCCTCGCCGTCCAGCCGGTTGGTGCGGCAGATGGCCTGGAACAGCCCGTGATCCTGCATCGATTTATCGATATAAAGGTAGGTACAGGGCGGCGCATCGAATCCGGTCAGCAGCTTATCCACTACAACCAGCAGCTTCATGTTGGCCGGCTCCTTGGTGAACAACGCTTTCGCCTGCTCTTCATAGGTTTCGGTTTTCGTCATCCCCGTTTTCGCGGCGATGTCTTTCAGCAGGTCGGTGTATGTGTGGTAGATGAACTGCTTGTCGGTGTCGGTATTCGCGCCGGTTTCTTCCTTGGTCAAATCCTGCGCCTGCGGATTGTAGGACGTGATTAAGGCGCACTTGCCCTTGAACGGCGTTTTATGGAAGAGCGTTAAATATTTGCACGCCTCATAGATGCTGGAGGCGACCAGGATCGCGTTGCCGCGCGCACTGGATAGGCGCGGCTTGACGCTGAAATCGAAGATGATGTCTTCCACCACCCGTTCCATACGCGAGCGCGAACTGAGTACCTTTTGCATCGTGCCCCATTGCTTTTTCAGCTCGTCCTTCTGCCAGTCATTCAAGCCCTTGGTCTTGGCTTCGAACCAGGCATCGATCTTGTCCACCGAGCCGAGCTTTTGATCGATGTCGCGCGCCTCGTAAACCAGATCCAGCACCACGCCATCCTCGACCGCTTCGCCGAATTTATAGGTATGGATGTAGCCGCCGAACACCTCCAGGCTGGTCGCCTTGTCCTTCTTCAACAATGGCGTGCCGGTGAAACCGATAAACACCGCATTCGGGAGCATCGCTTTCATGACCCGGTGCAGCTTGCCGCTCTGAGTGCGATGGCATTCGTCGACAAACACAAAAACCTCTCCAACCGCCTGGCTGGGCTGCGCTTCCAGCTCCTTGATAAACGCGTCGAAATCGTCCACATCCTTCCTGCCGAACTTGTGGACCAGCGAACACAATAGCCGCGGCGTCGCCTGGCCGAGCTGACTCATCAAGTCGCGGCCGCTCTGGGTCCGTTTGATCGCTTCGCCGGCCTCGTTAAAGACGCGCTCGATTTGTTTGTCTAACTCGTCGCGGTCGGTAATCAGCGCGACCCGGGCATGCGGGTTGTTTTCCAGGATCCACTTGGCCAACAACACCATCACGATGCTTTTGCCGCTGCCTTGAGTATGCCAGATGATGCCGCCCTGACGCCGGCGCACAAAGTCCTGCGCCGCCTTAATCCCGAAATACTGATGCACGCGCGGCAATTTCTTGACGCCGCTATCGAACAGCACAAAGTCATGGATCAGTTCGATCAGGCGGCGCTTCTCGCACAGTTTGAGTAGATACTTGTCCAGTTTGTAGCGGCTGTTATCCTCTTCGTCCTCTTTCCACTTCAGGAAATATTTCTCCGGCGTACCGATGGTACCGTATTGTAGACCTTCGGAATCGTTGCCGGCGAAAACGAACTGCACCGTGCTGAAAAAACTCGCATTGAATTCCGGCTGCTGGTTGGAGAGGTTTTGCCGGATGCCGTCGCCGATCGACACGCGGCTATTCTTGAGTTCCAATACCCCGATCGCGATGCCGTTCACGTACAGAACCAGATCGGGCCGCCGCTCGTGGTTGCCCTTGAGCGTGACTTCCTCGGCAATCGCGAAGTCGTTTTTGTCCTGCACGTGCCAATTGATCAGGTGGACAGTTTCAGTGGTCTTACCCGCTTCGGTTTTGACCGGGACCCCGTAACGGAGCAGTTTGTAAACGGCTTGATTATTGTGGTACAGATTACGGCTGTGATTGTCAGCCTCGGTACGCAGCTTGTGCAGCGCACTGCCGATCTCTGCCGGGCTGTAGCCGCTTTTGTCCAGGTAGGCGGAGAGCAAATCGTCCTCGATATTACTGTTGCCCTCGCGATCGGTCCAATCGCCGAGGTAGCGGTAATCGAGCTCTTCTCGAAATAACGTAATCACGCGATTTTGCGTTGCGCGTTCGGGTTTGCCAACGGTATCCATTTGTTTTCTATATTGTTATTAGTTATCTATCTGCCTTCTTTCTATAAGCTTGTCCCGGATGATTGGGCTTATCCGGTACTTTAGCTTCCAAGCGTCCGTCTTTCAGCATGGGATTAATATAATGATTACGTAGGGTATCGGCATCTCGTCCCAATAACTTGGCTAGGGTTTGTAAGGAGAGCCAATGCGATTCACACAAGTCAAGAATAGTTCTTTCCATCAATGATTTAGCTACTCTTTTCTGGTTGCGTATCACTTCGGCAAGCCGCCACATGGCCTGGTTTTGTTCGGAGCCGAAATGTTCGGAGTCACCGCTGAAATGTTCGGAGTTATCTGTCAAATGTTCGGAGCTTGACGTTGATTGTTCGGACCTTTTGCCGGTCTCGTCGAAAATACTGAACAAGTCGCGTTGGGCTGCCACCGGCCAACGGTAACGAGTACCACGGCCATGGCCGGCTTTGTCTAGCCAGTTCGCGGCGGCTAGCTGTCCCAAGCGGATACCAATATCTCTGGGATGCTCGGTGCGATAATGTTGAATATCCTCGTTGCTGATTTCGCCAAAGCGATGGGCCAGCATCAAAATCACCCGTCCCAATTCATCTAATGAGCGATAATCTTCTCCTACGACCGAACGCAGCTCACGCTCCACATTCTCTGGAATCATACTGACGACCGGCAACCAAACGCGGGTCATTTCCAACCTCAAATTTTCCGCAACTAATGGGATCATCCAATGCTGCTCTTGCCAAGCGCGCAAAATCTTCTGAAAGCCAGAACCCGCTTTTTCGCCCAACCCCAACATTTGGAACATTTTCAGCAGGTTTGGATTACGCGGATCACTCACGCCGCCTTGGTATAACTGTTCGCGCGGAATGCGCAACCGGCCGGGATTAGTAAAAATAAACGCATCGCTGTGCTTGATAACCGTCAACGGCCTGGAGGACTGATGGTCGGCATGCACCAAAGTATTGACCAAAGCCTCCCGCAAGGCTTCATGGACATGCGTTTGTTCCAAACGGGTGGCAGCCTTGTCCAGTTTGAACGGCACGTCTATGCCATCCACCAGACGCGGATAAACTCGGAAATAAAAATTGAACAGGTTCGGCGCCCATTTGCCGTCCAAAGTCAGCCGAAAAGTCCAACGTACATCGGGATCGCCGGATAGTTGCTCCTGATAATCCAAATGAAAATGAGGCAACGCCTCCAAAAGGCTGCGCTCCTTGCCGAACATCAACAACCCTGCCAAGGTAATGCCAGATAACTTACTGCGGCGGTCAAGGCGCCAAGCACCCAAACTTTCCAGAAACTCCCGTTCGCCCAACGCCAAAAACGGATGGTCGGAGTCGCGGGAAGCAAAGCGGTTGCGATAAGCCGTGACCGATTCGACGTCCAGATCATCAATGTCAAAACCTTCCAGAATCTGCCCATCCAAAGGATCGTCGCCGGCATCGCGCAACATTTGACGCACTTCCGCTTCGCTACAACGATAATCACCCTCATGGTTGCGCTTATAGCAACCGAAAAAAGGATTGCCGTTGATAAATACCGGACGCTGTTGCCGATTGGCCCGCGGCACATGGATGCACACTACCTCACTGCCATCAACGGCTAACACTGAAATATCCCGCTCGTGACAAACGGGTTGGTTCAGCTTCTGGGCATTGTTATGGCTGTCCCAAAAAGTTTTGAGCAAAACCTGCGGCTTGCGGACACCCTCGACGATATAGGCACCGTCACGCTCGACCACGCCTAAAACGATGGTGCCGCCCTCGGTATTGGCAAATGCCGAAACCGATTCCCATAACGACTTGGGCAGGCCACCGTTGGCCGACTTGAATTCGACATCACGGTCTTCACCTAAATGTAGGGCTTCCAGTAACTGGTCCAGCGTCATAGTAAACGAATCCTGCCGGTTAAGAGTTCCTGCATCATGCCTTGCTTGATTTGGCGGGCTTTGGTCAGCTTGGTTTCAAGTGCGGCGATTTCAGTATCCATGTCGCTGAGAATTTCGACGATGGCAATTTGTTCGTCGAACTGTGGCATAGGTACTTCAGTTTCCCTAACTTGTGACAGGCTTATTTGCGGATAGGCTTGGCCTGTCGTAATTAAGTTGTAATACCTTCTAACCATAGGCTGGGATAGAAAATGGAACAAAAATGTGGCAGCTATTTGATCGTTGTTTATTCGTATTCTCGCAATATGCTGATTAATATTAGCCGTACTGAGATCGTTCCCAAGAAGAATAACACGGCCAACATTGCCGGTAATTGTCATTAAAATATCGCCTGACTGAACCTCACTTCGTCGTAAAAATTGATGAGCTGCATTAGAAATAAACATTGATTGAGATAGATCAAGACCATGTTCCGAAACACACTCACTTCTCAGGAAAAGCACACCATCGTTTTGCCAAGAAAAACCATAGGTTGTTGGTGTTGAGCCCTTCGTAATAAAACTAGAAACTTGTTTCAATGGGGTGGGAGTCCAGTCTGATGGCATCATCCCGAACTTTGTTTGCCGATAAGATTGTTTTCCATTGCCAAACCCTGGCAAACGTCGCTTGCCGGTGAGTAATTCCTGCATCGCACCTTGTTTGACCTGGCGCTTTTTGGCGATGAGTTGCTCCAGGGATTCGATCAGGGTATCTGCACCGCTCAACACATCGGCAATGGCTTCTTGTTCGGTTTTAGTCGGAAGAGGGATTTTTATTTTCACCAAATCCCTGCTATAAATTGCAGCGACACTCGTCGTTCCGATCGCGACACCACGCAGACTCTTTAATGCTTGAGGAGTATTCAGAATGTAGTTCATAAAGGAAGGCGAAGATACCCATTCTTTATCAAAATCCATTCTCATGATGTTCGAGTTAAAATAAGCTTCAGGCAGTTCGTTACGCCATATTGCCACCTTACCAACAAGCTCCAAGGTGTTCCTTGTGTTGAAGAGAATATCTTCCTTTTCAAGTCTGTCACGAACTGAAGGTGGTTGAGAAGTATCAATAAATTCAAGCTTGTCGAGCTTGATGCTTCCACGCCCTAGATTACCCATTTTAATAAGCGGCCAATTTGTTTCGCGCCCACTGTTTTTGTAATTCCCGCCAAGCTGCATCGATTTCAAAATACCACCAAGCTCTGGAGTGCGCCAATCCTTCGGAATAGTCCCTAACTCAGTCAATTTGTATCCAGGTTTCAGTTCCATGTAAATCCCATTCTTTTCAGGTGGCGACTAACTTTATCTTCTATGTCAATAACGCGCTTACTCATTATTGACATCGGGGTTTCGTAGCGCTCGGCCAATTCCTTCACCCGCTGGGTCAGTTGATGGCTCACGCGATCCATTTCGCCGTGGGTGGCGGCATCGAGCGCGGCCAACCACTTGTCATCCACTGTCAGCGTCTTGATTTCGTCTCCGCTGAGCTTCGGATATTGGGTATAGGCTTTCGCATCCAGCTCGGCCTCGGCCTCTTTCAGTTTTTTCTTGAGCTCGGTTTCTTCGGTAGAAAGCTTGAGCCATTCGTTCAACACCGCGATTTCCTCGCTGGCTTCCGGGTCATGGCCGATTTCCTTCAAGCGGTCGGCGACGCTTGCCTTATTGATTTTGTCGAAGCCAGAGAAAGCGGCCTCTTCGCCGCCGTGCTCTTCTTCCAATTCGGTCAAGCGGGCGCTGGCGTTTTCCAGCTTGGCGGCAAGTTGGTCAATGGTTTGTTGCTCCTGGGAGAAATAGCGGGCGACAATCAATGCCTTGGGCACCAGATCGCACGTCCAGCCTTTGTCTTTCGTTTTGCCTTTCTTGTCGGTTTCGAGGATACGGTAAGTTTCCGCTTTCCAACCATCGGCAGCGATCAGATAGCAGTCGTCCTGCATCGTTTCCACCCAGTAATCCATTAGATGCTGGTAAATGTCATAGGCGGCGATCAACGGCTTGTCGGCGTAATGGGCGAGCAAGTCCTCGGACAGCTGGGCGATGATTTCCTTGGGATGGAAACCGGCTTGCAATGCCTTGAGGATCGCGGTGCTTTTTTCCCGCCAGGCGTTAAAATGGGCATTCATGTCCGCGATGAACGCGGCGAACTCGGGATGCTCGTAAATGGTCGTTTTGATCGTCGCCTTGTCCACGACCAGGTTGAAATAGGCGGGACGGTTGGGCGCAAAGAGCGTTTGATTGAGCCCTGGGCACACCGCCCAGTAGCGTTCCAGAGCGTCAATATCCCGACTCGGGATGCCGCCTTGCAGGTGGCCGGCAATATCTTGCAGGTCCTCGGCTTCGCTGCTGTCGATATAGCGCGGCAGGTTCAGATTGAGCTCGTTCTTTTCGATCTCGTCGACCGGTACCAGGCGTGCATATTTCGGGATGTCGAGCATTTTGGTAAACACATCGACGATTTTGTGGATGTCCTGGGCGCGCAGGCGGTTCTTCGGACCGTCTTTCATGAAGCCGCCACTGGCGTCGATCATGAAGATGCCTTTGCGAGCCTGGGCGTCTTCCTTGTCGATCACGATGATGCAGGCAGGGAGCCGGTGCCGTAAAACAGGTTGGCCGGCAGGCCTATGATGCCCTTGATGTAGCCTTTGCGCACCAGGTTGCGGCGGATTTCGGCCTCGGCGCCGCCCCGGAACAGCACGCCGTGCGGCAGGATACAGGCGCCTTTGCCCGTGCTCTTGAGCGAGCGGACGATGTGCAGCAGATAAGCGTAATCGCCTTGTTTCGCCGGCGGCGTACCGAAGGACTGGAAGCGCTGATACGGGTCATTGAGAGGATCGAGGCCGGTGCTCCACCGCTTGTCGGAAAAGGGCGGATTGGCAACGACGAAGTCGAACGTCTTGAGGCTGTCGCCGTCCTTGAACTTGGGATCGGTGAGCGTGTTGCCCTGTGCGATCAGCGCGCTCGGGTTGTTGTGCAGAATCATATTCATCCGTGCTAGGCCGCTAGTAGCCGCATCTTTTTCTTGTCCGTTAAGCGTGACGGGGGTTTTGGCCTCGTCGCCGACTTTCAGCAGCAGCGAGCCTGATCCGCAGGTCGGATCGTATACGGTGGTTGATGCGTTGGTCTTGGCTTCACGGATGCCGATGATTTGCGCGATCACGCGGCTGACTTCGGCAGGCGTATAGAATTGACCCTTGCTCTTGCCGCTGTCCACCGCGAAATGCTGCATCAGATACTCATAAGCATCGCCGAGGATGTCGTCGCCTTCGGCGCGGTTCTTCGAGAAATCGAGCGCCTTGTTCTCGAAAATCGCGATCAGGTTGGTCAGCCTGTCCACTATTTCCTTGCCGCTGCCGAGCTTGTTCGCATCGTTGAAGTCCGGCATGTCGGACAATTTATTCGCATTGGCCAACGGCGCGATGATCTTCTTGTTGATCTGGTCGCCGATGTCGGGTTTGCCTTTGAGAGCGACCATGTCCTTGAAACTGGCGCCCTCGGGAATGGTGATCGGGGCAAAAGGCTGGCCGGCGTATTTGTCGCTGACGTATTTGATGAACAGCAGCACGAGGACATAGTCCTTATATTGACTAGCGTCCATGCCGCCGCGCAGTTCGTCGCAGCTCGACCAAAGGGAAGAGTAAAGTTCGGATTTTTTGATAGCCATGTTAAGTTTTATTGTACTGCCGAATATTGGTTTTATGCATTTTACCAATACGGAAGAGAAAGCGTTCGGCTCATCTTTATTTGACTTAAAAGATCAAAAGAAGCCTTCATAACATGCTAACTTATGCGCTGTACTTTGGATAAGTCAATCATTTCTATTCTTAACGAGCCAGGGAGATTCTATGGCGCAAACTCAACACAATCCACAAACCGTCTTACTAGCAATCTCCAGCCTTCTTTCGTATCACGATAAAGAAGATTACGAAGGTGTTTATATTGTTGTCAGGCAACGGGATGGGCTTTTTGATTTCTTTGCCGGCGGTTCTGCCGACGATCCCGACTATGCCGATGAGTGGGCGGTAACGCAGTTTCTGGCGCAATCGTATTTTGAAGATTTAGCATCCTCGGGTAAAACAGAAAGTCCTTCGCTCCAGGTCGTTAACCCTCCGCCCTCACAGGCTGCCGAATTGTCAGCGAACACAGGCATCAATATGCGTCAGGTCAGAGCAGAAACTCTACGTCAGAATCCCAATTTGTTAAAAATTTTAGGAGCCGATGCCTTGGATATCGAGAACATGAAACACATTCACCCTCGCCCGGACGATAACGGCAAGATGGTGACCATAGTCCACCCCAGCATCCCTTCGCCTCTGACGGCTTTTGCTGATCCTCAGCAAATTGCAGTCGTCGTTCCGGACGGTAAGACGCCATCGACTTTGAATGAAATAGCTTTGACTGCCTGGGACTCACTTCCAGAGTCGTTGACGGAATGGGTCCATGTTACCGGTCAGACCGACATTGATGAGCCTCCGATGCAACCTAAGCCTGGCAAGAAATTGTCTGCTGGGGTGGTCACGGTGGAACCGGACGGACGCTTTTGGTTGGTGGCTCCAACGAATGCCTTTGGCGGCTATAAAGCGACGTATCCCAAAGGCACCATCGAGGCGGGCATGCCCCCCCAAGCATCAGCGATCAAGGAAACCTTTGAGGAATCTGGTCTGCAAGTCGAAATTACAGGCTGGATTGGGGATTTTGAGCGTACCACATCAGTAACTCGCTATTATTTCGCACGGCGTGTCAGCGGTAATCCGGCGGCTATGGGCTGGGAAAGCCAAGCCGTGATGCTGGTGCCGAAAGACAAAATGCGCACTGTGCTAAACCATGCCAAGGATTACGAGTTACTAACCGTGATGCTGGCCAAGTATCAGGCTGCAGCGCCTTTAGACAATCAAGCCAAATTGTAAGGAGTTTCAGCGATGTGGATATTTTTGAATAATGCATTTCTGTCCATAGTCGATAAAGGTGGCGACGGTAACACGCTGTTAGTGCGTGCTCGGCACACAGGAGACATTGAGCGGTCTTTTCCGGATGCTGACGTTCAAATCGGCGGCGGGACCGATTATCGCTATCGCGCCCAAATTGATCGTGAACAAGTGGCGCAAGCGCTTGCCGATTCCGTGCGATCAATAGATTATGCAAGATTATGCAAATTTCAAAAATACGGTACATGAAGTCGATCGTCATGATGCGTATATGGATGTCTGGAGTGCTATGCTCCGATTTCAAAGGAAAGAAGGAAAGAGGGTTGATAAAACTCCTTTCAAGCGCTGTTACTGCGCCAATCTCATTTGCTGAGTTGTGCAACCAAACAGCATTACAAATCACATAAAAATATTCGGAGATATTATGTGGCTTCAGACCACTTTGGGTTTTTTCAGCATCCAGCAAGAACATATTGATCGGGATTCTGGCATGCTGACTGTTTCAGCCTATTGCCTTGATGATCTTCAGGCTTTTGTCAGCAAATTGATGCCTGGGTGCGTCATTCAGTACGGGGATGAAAACCAGAGTCATAAATATTTCATACGCGCCCCACAAGCCAGGATTGGTGCCGCAATAGCACAAGCCGTCTCTGATATTTGTTACAGGGATCTGACTAACGCAGTCAGATTATCAGAGGGGGACATACGGACTAAATGCTTAATGGGGATAGAGCACCAATTATCGGAAATTCAACATTACCAGCGCGAATACCATTTTGATGCAAGCACTGCTAAAGACTCAGAACCAGAAAAAATACTGGAGGTAGGCTGCGAAGGCGGCGCATATACGCTTTGGCGATGCCAGTATTGCGGACAAAATGTGTTCATAGTGGCAAGCAATGACTGTTCGGGGTTATGGATCGACGAAGACACGTCTTTCCAAGAAAAGGCTTTTTATAGCTGGGATGAAGCCGTCCGCAATCTGCCAGAGCATTGGGCAAGCCTTTTCCCGCTTTATGTCGCTCCAGATTACTCTGGCCTGATTAAGAATGAGCTAAGGATGCGGGGTGTGGATGTTACACAAGAGAATGATTGGAAATATGTGCTTGACGACCCCAAGCGCAACTCGTAGAGAACGAAGTAGTTGTTTGGAAGCTTCCCGGAGAATTCGTGATTTTTTAGCCAAATTGAACTGGCGGACGGGATTTGGGCAGGGAGCATGTTTACACTAAATCTGGTAACTCTCCACTCAATGGTCAAGGTCGAACACTCGCATTTAACCGAGCGGCAAGAGTTGTATCTGCTTTTGGAATAGCAACAAATCATCAGTTCTGTTGCTTTTAATGTTGTGATTGAAAAAGGTGCTCTCAACCGCTAAAAATGAGGCGATTTCTAAAATTGAGGCACCATTCTTCAAAGTGAACAGTTGAATTGTTGCAGTTGAATAGCGATAAAATTTTCAATAAATCCAGTTGCTTAGCAAAAAATCTCCCACTGTTTACAAATGTTGAGATTAAAAAAGTAAACCTCTGAATCTTCATCTATAGAACTCTTTTTACTAAATTAGGAATCACGAATTCAAAGTTCATGCTTCTCAGATACTCAAGAGTGTCTACTTCAAACTACCGTAAATGAAGAGGGATGTTTTGGAGAGCGTCTTTGCTAGCTCAGACCTATGCTTCTTTATTCATCGACGATTTTCTCGATGGCGGCCCAGGTTTCCTCGGGCAAGCGGAAAAGAGCATCGCACGCGGTGTTGAAGAAAGAACGCGTCGGATCGTCCCAGAAGCCCTCACGTGCCTGACAGTGTAGCTCGATCAGTGAAAGTCGTGCTTGGACAATGAGCACTCCTTTTTGAACCCCGCTCTTTCTTGGCTTCCATTCGCAGTTCCATTCCATGTTTAGAGCATTGGCGGCCAGTTGTTTTTTCACTGATTCTTTTGCGGCAATGCAGTCTGGGTCGTCTAATGGGCTATCTGTCCAGGCACCAAATCCGACAGATAATTCCGGAATGCCGTTGATATGAGGGGTAATCTCATAAGCATCAGCCGCTAATACCCCTGACCATAGAATGAACGCAGAATCATGTGCTTTGTTACCGTCTGGCGTCATCAAAACACCATAGAAATGAGGTTCGCTGAATTCTCCAGAGGTTCCACCATATGGCAGAGAATATGTACGCCAATTCTGGCCATTTATGCAACGTCCAGTTAATTCCTTACGGGCAATGACACCCAAGTTGCGCATTCCTTTGCGCAGTCGATCAAAGGCTGGCATGGCAATGATATCGCTTAAGGCAATACTTGTTCCGGTCATTTCATTTTCCTCAAGAAATTTGATGAGATTTTTCGTCCAGTATTCTAGTACGAATATTGAGGCACTCGTCCCCTTCGTGAGCTGAGGAACCAGGCTTGATAACCAGCGATGGATATCCCTCCATGTCACCACCGGCTTCGTCCAGCCCTCGGGAGCACTCGTATAGTGGGTCAGCAGCACGATCCCACCATGAGGCTTGCCTTGGCGATGCTGATAGTCTGCATACAGGTCCAGTTGGCCAACCTTTCCCTCTCCGTCCACATACTGGGTGAAGGCTGCACCGACCTTGTTCTCGATGATTAAAAAGAAGTTGTCCGACTGACCCACAATGTCCGGACGCTTCCCGAAGCCTCGATAGCCCGGCCCGATTACATGTTGAGTGTTCCAGCGGATGTTTCGACCTTCATCTCCTTGAGCAAGACACTGGTTTTGAGAAAGCCCAAGTAATTCGCTTAGTACTCGCTGCATAAGCCCCGCGTCGCCGGCAAGCTGTAGCCATTCGACGAAAGCCTCACTCAGGAAGTCCTCAGTAGGGTTACGTAGCTCCGTAGTTCGGTATCTATAAAGTCGGGTAAGGAGCGTCATGGTCGTTGTTATGGAGTTATGAGAAGATAAATGTGGTGCAAAATTCATGACTGTCAATGTCCGATTACCGAAAGAGATCAGATCGGACTTAAAACTGTCTGGATGGCGACGGCTACTTTTTCGCCGAGCTGAAACTGCCAGCATCATGTCTACTTTAAACGGGTATGGGGATCTGTCAGATTTTAAACTTCATAAAGCTCGACAAGGGCGCTCCCCAAATCTGAAGGCACTCAAAGGCGGGGGGATCAACACTATTCACTGCGCAACCAGTCGGAGGCAATCCTGGTTTTCCAATATCAATCCCCGTTCGGTTGAGCTCAAAGCTCGGGTATTTTGGCCGAGTTATAAACCCGGAATCGCAGGAGTCAGTCACACGAGGGCTTGAGCGAAATTCGCCTCGGTTTGTCTAATTTTCGCCTGTCTGAGTCCTGCGTAGGCGCTGGGTTTTCACCTAATTCGCCTAATTCGCCTCTCTGCTTAATAGTTTGGTGCTTTAGACGAGTGGAATGAATGATTAGCCGGTCCGCTTGAACGGAATCACATCTGCACAGTTCTTAAGGTTATCCAAATAGTCCGCCCAGGCTTGCATCATCAGCCGGCGCTCGGGTAAATGCTGCGCTCGGTTATAGGCGGCTTTGATCCGGTTACGCTCGGCATGTGAGAGTTGGCGTTCAATCATGTCGGAATGAAAGCCTTGCTCATGTAATAAGGTGCTGGCGGTGGTTCGGAAACCGTGTGCGGTATGCTGGCCTTGGTATCCCATGCGCCGCAACGCCGCGCCGATCGCTTCCCGGTTGATATGCGGTAAGCGCTCTTTAAACTGCGTCTATCCCTCCTGATTAAAAGAGCAGAAGATAGTGTCCACGTATAATAAGGTGGACACCTATGATGGAGAGCAAGAGTCGATTATCGCGAGCACTGGT
>NZ_JAXUHN010000030.1:0-32781 GCF_035916875.1 Methylomicrobium sp. Wu6 | reverse complement strand
AGTCAGAGGAATGGAGGCTGTTTTTAGGCAGCGAGAGCCATTGAGTAGTTTTCGTCGTTTGCGAATACTTTTTTTCTGTAGGTTTTACGAGGTGTACAGTCCTCGGCATGCACTTAAGGTTTCGCTACCCACGTCGAAGCCAGGTCGCCCCCTTAACTGTTTCACATATCTATGGGATATGGTTATTTCAAAAAAATTCAATTGTGATGAAATTTTTTTTAAACTGGATCTCTCCGTGTCGGTTGCGATAGGTCAAAACGGCACCGAGTAATATCGGAAGCACCGGAAAACGACCATTATATCCTATAAGACGATATATCAATATAGGATTCTTGCGTCCATTTCACTATATAGGCAAGACACGAGCCAATTGTCGGAATTCAGGCCATGGTCTGGGGCGGGCTTGCCATCGAAAGAACGTTTATATTTGGTAGGGCGAGCATAACCAAAATTTGGCGAATCAAACCAGCAAAATCCCGGTTTCGTTTCGGCAAGCCCAAGACGAACAACATTTTGGCCGTTTTCTGCTTATTTTGGGATAATCTGCTTGACGGATTGCAGAAATGCTGTAGAATGCCCGGCTTCTAACGCGGAGCGGTAGTTCAGTTGGTTAGAATACCGGCCTGTCACGCCGGGGGTCGCGGGTTCGAGTCCCGTCCGCTCCGCCATCTCTCTTCTTCATAAGGGTGAGCTTTTTGCTCCCCCTCTCTTTTTTAGCCAACTTCTACGATCCTATTCTGGCAATGATTTTGCATAGAGGATGTCGATCAGTTTGGCGCAATCAGCCTCCAGTTCGCTCCAGTCATCGGGCATTTCGAGTCGCGCCAGGGCGGCGGTCGGCAACAGTTTTTCGGCATCGGGCAGATTGTCCTCGCCGACCAATTCAGTCAAGAGTTCTTCAAAGTCCGGATTATGTCCAACCAGCATGATGCGTTGCGCCGAGGCTGGACAGTCGGCCAACGCATTTTTGATTTCTTCAATGCCATGGAAGTAGAGACGCGGTTCCTGCATCAGTTGCTCATCCAAACCAAGCGCGCCAGAGACAAGTTGTGCGGTGTTCAGCGCGCGGCGGGCAGGGGAAGTGATGACCAAATCCGGACGTAACCCATGCGCCAGCAGCCAGTCGCCAAGCCGCTGCGCCGCGCGTCTGCCGCGTGGTTTCAACGGGCGGTCGAAATCGGGACAAACTACCTCGCGGTCGGATTTGCCATGACGCAGCAGCCATAATTCTCTCATCGTTTTTACTCTCTAATTTAAAGTATACGGATTCTTGCAATTTTAACGGTCATTGCCGGTCTATCCATCAACCATGTCGGCTCGGTTGATGGCGCTTGTGTATTGCTTCCGGCTTCATTAAACTGTCATGGAGGACTGGCAGTATAAGGGATTTATGCATTTTATCTCAAAACTGTTTCAGGAAACGATTAGGCGATGATGGACTTACGATATGAACTGCCTGCGGGCCTGACCATCGATAAACTGATGGCGTCTCTCGGCAGGTTTGCCGACGTGCAACTGGTTTTGCAAGAATATTGCCTGCGCACCTATTATGACAGCTTTGACTGGCGCCTCTACCAGAACGGCATTTTGTGCGAGTTTAACCGATCCAAGGCGGCTTCGGATCTGGTGTTGAGAAATTTGCAGAACGGCAGGGTTTTTGCGAATTTGGAAATGGCCGAAGCGCCTTCCCGGAATTGCCACTTCAAAGCGGGAAAGGTGCGCACCACCCTCGTATCGTGTCTGGAGCAGCGCGCGTTGCTGCCGGTTTGCACGCTAGAATTCGAAGCTTATCATTTGTTGTTGCGCAATCAGGACCAGCGGATCATTTTGCGTCTGTTGCTCGAAGACTATGATTTATTGAACGGCCAGCTTTCGTTTCAGCCGGTCAGGGGATTTTTGAAAATGGCGGAGCAGATCGCCACGATCTTGACCGAGGAACTCGGCATGATGCCGCTCGATCGTCCGGCGCTGGAGCTGGTGCTGGGGTTGGAAGGCCGCAAGCCGAATGATTATTCGTCAAAACTCAAAATCGATCTCGATCCGGTCATGCGCGCCGACATGGCCGGAAAATTTATCTTCAGTACCTTACTGAAGACAATGAAGGCGAACGAGCAGGGCGTGATTGCCGATCTGGACACCGAGTTTCTGCATGATTTCCGGATCGCGGTGCGCCGTACCCGCACCGGCCTTAGTCAGCTGAAAGGCGTACTGCCGGGTGATGTGACCTCCTATTTTGCGGATTTTTTCTCCTGGCTGGGACAGGTCACCAGCCCGACCCGCGATCTCGATGTTTACCTGACGAAATTCGAGACTTACAAGCAGAATCTGCCCGCAGGGTTACATGCCGATATCGAGCCGTTTTTAACGTTCCTGAATGAAAAAAAGGTCAAAAATCAACAGGATTTGGCCGAAAAGCTACGTTCGTCGAAATACCGGAAAGCGTTGATGGAATGGGAGCAATGCCTGAAAAGCCAAGCCTATCCGAAATCGGCGAAACTGGGTAATCTCGATATTAAAATGTTGGCCGATCGCCGCATCTGGAAGACTTATCGCCGCATTCTGGAGGAAGGCGGCGCGATTACGGTGCACTCGCCGGCCGGGGATTTGCACGAATTACGCAAAACCTGCAAAAAATTGCGCTATTTAATCGAATTTTTTCAAAGCCTGTATCCCAAGAATCAGGTCAAAAAACTGCTCAATCAACTCAAAGCGCTGCAAGACGTGCTTGGCGATTTTCAGGATTTCGATGTGCAGATCGATTTTATCGATCAATGCTGCAAGGATGGCAAGAGCCAACTGCCGCCGGCGACCCTAAACGCCCTGGACGAGTTAATCCGCCAACTCGCTGCGCAAAAAGCGCGCGCGCGCAAACATTACCAACCGGCATTCGATGAGTTCGCGCTGGAGAAAAATCATGCCCTGTTTAAATCGTTATTTGCGACGCATCGTTAGGTGGGGTCGGAAACATCTGCTAGCTTTATGCCGTCCCAAACGGTTGAATGGCGAGCGATTGTTGAGGTTCAGCCTCTTAATGACTTGAAACCGCGGCCGACCGCCTTGAGTTTGTAAAAGGACGAAGGCAAACAGGGCTTCGGCAAGTTCCCCCACGTCTTTTTTTCATTTGACTTTTCTTCAAGACGGCTTCTGTCGCCATTCGGCGATTTTGTCGACCGTCGACAGCGCCTTGCTGGCAGCTTCGGCGCTGCTGTCGCATAACCTGATCGCGCCGCTGCTAAAGACCGACAACGATGAGGCGAAAATCAAAATCGCTTGAATCGAATGATGGTGTTGACGAGCGGTATTGTCGCTTTTGCGCTGGCCTTGCATGCGTATGAGACGGGGAAAAAGTAACCGGCATGGACATGAATGCACTGTTGGTCACACATTGCAATTTTCACGGCGAATGGAGCTATAGCTTGTCACCTCATGTTTCCGCCGCGCCTTACGTTGTTCAGTTTATTTTGAATAAAGCTCTTAACCAACAAAAACGCGCGAATAGCCCAAGCCCATGCGCTAAATTCAAAAGCCCGGATATACGTGTGCAGCCGTACCCCAATCCTAGCGTGGTGAAATGCTTGCAAAACGGGAGGAGTCCATATACGAATTAGCAATAGCGTAGCCGGATGATTTAAACTCGCTATGTGGCGCAATACGGCAATCGTCTAGGCGCCCGAGTTATACTTATCGCGTTAAAACAGTTCCATCGCCAGCATCAACGCATCTTCCCTGCCTTCTGCGGCAGGATAATAACCCTTACGGATGCCGATTTCATTAAAACCGGTTTTTTTGTACAGGGTGAGCGCGACGGTATTGCTGGGCCTGACTTCCAGAAAAATTGTTTCGGCTTTTTCTCTGGCCGATTCGATCAGGTGTTCGAGCATCTTGCGGCCGATGCCTTGTTTTTGCGCGTTCGGATCGACGCTGATATTCAATATATGCGCTTCGCCAGGGCCGAACGAGAGAATGCAGTAGCCCAAAACCGTGCCCATTTCTTCGCAGACATGACACTCGTAGCCAGCCCTGAAACAGTCGATAAAAATATCCTCCTCCCAGGGAAACTCGTAATTTTTCGTTTCGATCACAAGTACGCTGGGCAAGTCGCCATGCGTCATCGTGCGCATTCTGAGCAGATCGGTGCGTGAGACCGAATCCGGAAACACTCTGGCGTAGAATTCCTTATCGGCATCATAGATGACATAGCTTTTGATTTTATCCAGGAGTCCGCGCATGGTTAACCTTTAGTCTTCTGATATGTGTTGAGCGCCAGTTGTAGATCGAGCCAGGCTTTTTTCTTTTCGAGCAACGAGCGTAATAAATACGACGGGTGATAGACTACAACAACCGGTGTCTGATTTAAAGTATGGACCTTGCCGCGCAGTTTGGAGATAGGCGAATCGGTGCCCAATAGGGTTTGCGCGGCGATCCGCCCGACGGCCAGAATGATTTTCGGCTGGATGAGCGCTATCTGGCGTTCCAGGTAAGGGCGGCAATTGTCAGCTTCCTCGGGTTTGGGATCGCGGTTGCCCGGCGGCCGGCATTTCAGGATATTCGCAATATAGACTTCATCGCGGCCAAGTCCGATCGCGCGCAGCATTTCGGTCAGGAGTTGTCCGGCCGGACCGACGAACGGCGCGCCCTGCAAATCTTCCTGCTGGCCGGGCGCTTCGCCTATCAGCAGCCAGTCCGCATGCGTGTTGCCGCTGCCGAATACGGTTTGGGTGCGGGTTTTGCATAAGCCGCATTTCGTGCAGGCGGCGACTGTGGCTTGCAGTTCGTCCCAGTCAAGCGCATTAATCGAGGATGGGCTTGCATCTTCGTTGTAGATTGCGGGGATGAATAGGCTGGGAGATTCAAATTCGCGATCGGGTTCGCCGTAAGCTGCATCCGCGCTGTTTGAAGCTGTCGGTTCGGGCAGTGCGATATTGTTTGCTTCGGCCCGGAGAGGGGGGAGTGGAACACTCGAGGCGACGGGCCTCCATGCAGTGATGCCCATCGCTTCGAGATAACGCAATCGGGTGGCGTTATCCACGATCAGGCGCCGTAAACCGGATGCAAGGGCAGGGCGGCATGCCCCGCGCCTTGCCGGAAAAGAGAGTTGTCGCGGCTAGACATTTCCTTTTTGCGGATGCTGGCGCAGGTCGCCGGTTTGCAACTTGTTCACCGCATTCACATAAGCCTTCGCGGAAGCGATCACGATGTCAGTGTCCGCGCCCATGCCGTTTACGATGCGGCCGGCTTTCTCCAGACGCACGGTCACTTCGCCCTGGGAGTCGGTGCCGGTCGTGATGCTATTGACCGAGTACAATTCGAGGCTGGATTTCGATTGCACCAGATTTTCGATCGCCTTCAGGCTCGCGTCGACCGCACCGCCGCCCGTCGCTTCGCCGGTCACTTCCTGATTATCGATGCGCAAGGTCACTTTCGCGACTGGCACTTCGCCGGTTTCCGAGCAGACCTTCAGAGCGATCAGCTTGATGAATTCGTCTTCCGCCTCGAAGCTCGCTTCAGAAACCAGGGCCTGCAAATCTTCGTCGAAAATGTCGTGCTTCTTGTCGGCCAGTTGTTTGAAGCGCAAGAAGACATCATTCAGCTCTTCTTCGGAGTCGAACACCAGACCCAATTCGGTCATTCGGCTTTTGAAGGCGTTGCGGCCCGAGTGCTTGCCGAGCACCATCCGGTTCGCGCTCCAGCCGACATCTTCGGCGCGCATGATTTCGTAGGTCTCGCGGCTCTTCAACACGCCGTCCTGGTGAATGCCAGCCTCATGCGCGAACGCGTTCGCGCCGACGATCGCCTTATTCGGCTGTACCGGAAAACCGGTAATCGACGACACCAGTTTCGAACAGGTCAAAATTTCGCGGGTGTCGATGCCGGTATCGCATGCAAAGACGTCCTGGCGCGTGCGCACCGCCATCACGACTTCTTCGAGCGAGGCATTGCCGGCGCGTTCGCCGAGGCCGTTGATCGTGCATTCGATCTGGCGGGCGCCGTTCATCACCGCGGCCAACGAATTGGCGACCGCAAGGCCCAGGTCGTTATGGCAGTGCACCGAGAAAATCGCCTTGTCGGAATTCGGGATGCGCTGAATCAGGTTTGCGATCGTTGCGCCGAATTGCTGAGGTATCGAGTAACCGACCGTATCCGGAATGTTCAAGGTGCGCGCGCCCGCGTCGATGACCGCCTCGAGAATCCGGCACAAAAAGTCTTCCTCGGAGCGGCCCGCATCCTCGGGTGAAAATTCGACATCGTCGGTATATTGGCGGGCACGTTTGACCGCGCGCACCGCGTATTCGATCACCTGTTCCGGCGTCATCTGCAATTTCATTTGCATATGAATCGGTGAGGTTGCGATAAAGGTGTGAATGCGTGCGCGGCTCGCGCCTTTCAACGCTTCGCCGGCGCGGTCGATGTCCTTGTCCAGGGCGCGCGCCAGACCGCAAACAGTGCTATCCTTGATAACTTTGGCAACCGCCTGGACCGATTCGAAATCGCCGGGGCTGGCGGCTGGAAAGCCGGCTTCGATCACATCGACCCGCAAGCGCTCCAGCGCACGGCCGATGCGGATTTTTTCGTCACGGGTCATCGATGCGCCGGGGCTTTGTTCGCCGTCACGCATCGTCGTATCAAAAATGATTAATTTGTCTTTCATAAAAAACTCCCTGCATGGAAAATCCTCCACGCAAGCCTTGCTGCGGATTTAAAAAATGGGTGTGTAAAACGATCGTGCGAAATTTGAGATTATGTGCCCCTTAGGGCAGTAGTCTCAGAGACAGCAGAAAAAGCGTAGGCAACAGCAAAGACTCGGCCCCGGGAACGGCCGGTGTAGAGTAGATAGTGCGGGCATATGGCGTAGACATGGTATGACTATACGTGAAAGATCGGGCTGCCTCAAGCGGATTTTAGGATTTTCTTGCCTGTAGTCGGCGGCGTCTGCGCAACGCTAGCGTTAATACCGGCCCCGATACCGCATAGGTCATGGACAAAAAGAACAGCATCGATTGCGGCTGCGCCATTACGAACGCAATGCTGAGCATCACGCCGATCGCAAATACGAAAGGCACTTTGCCTTTCAAGTCGATGCCTTTGAAACTCAAATAGCGGAAATTGCTGACCATCAGCAATCCGGTCGCGGTCGTCAAAAACAGCGCGGGATATTTGAGATAGCTCACATCATACTGGTATTCGAGCGCAAACCAAATGAAGCCGGCCAGAATCGCGGCGGCGGCGGGGCTCGGCAGGCCCTGAAAATAGCGTTTGTCGGCCGTTTCGACTTGGGTGTTGAAGCGCGCCAGGCGCAACGCGCCGCCGGCCGTGTGTACGAATGCTGCGAATAAGCCCAATTTGCCGAGGCCAGAAAACGCCCACAAATACATCACCAACGCCGGTGCGACGCCGAATGACACCATGTCCGACAGGCTGTCGTACTGCACGCCGAATTCGCTTTGCGTGTTGGTCAGTCGCGCGACGCGGCCATCGAGGCCGTCTAGCACCATTGCAATGAATATCGCGATCACTGCGGTTTCATAGCGTCCGTTCATCGCTGACGTGATCGCGTAAAAACCCGAAAAAAGCGCTCCCGTCGTAAACAAGTTGGGTAACAAATAGATACCACGGCGGCGTATGGAAGGCTTTTCTGCAGACATGCTGTTATCAATCCTTTTGTCTATGAAATAAAAACTACGCAAATTATACAATGAGCGGGCAAGCCATACCTAGCTTAATGGGGCTCTTTCTTTTGTAGCGTCGTGCCGGCGGGCTTGAAGGTGTGCAGATCGACCGTTTGTTCGCCTTGTTCGGTGGCACAGCCCCAGGATAATGTCTCGTCCTGGCTGTAGCGTTTACCGAGCCGCCAGGCGATTTCGGCGCGGGCTAGTTCGACGCCGAGGTAAAAGGCATGGCCGCCGTCGGTTTCGACGCCGAGTTTCGGAAATAGATCGAAAGGATCGCCAGCGCTGTGGATGCCGTCCCGGTTGAAAATATGCATGCCTTCGGGGCTGATTTGAATCCGGTAGCTGGGGTCCTTGATTTGCGCGGCCAGTTCGCTGATCTCTCCGAAAGAATACGGAAACGGCGACGTCTCGTGCAGCGCCATCAAGCCCGGATCGATGTGCTTCGGCAGGGTGTTGTGCTCCTTGGCCGCATGCATGATGCGCCGTGCCAGGTCGGCCTCCTTGATCGCCCGGCAGGCGTGCCGGCTGACTTCGGTCGCCAGGATCTGGTTGATGTTCAGTTCCGAGCAGATGCCGAGCAGCAGTGCGTTCATGCCGGCGGTGTCGGCATGAGTCAGTTCGGTGATGTTGCCGACGCCCATCATGATCTCGACATCGGGATGGCGCTTCCTGACCTCGTGATAACGCACGACCGATTCGGTGAAACCGAAATGCAGCGGGTCGAGAATCGGATCGACGATGAAGGCGCGGTTTTTGGCCTGCAGCGCCGCGATGCTGCGGTCGAGCGAGGCCAGGTCTTCATGTGTTTCAGGAATCAGGATCGGCGTCGCCTCGACCTCGTCCGCAATCCATAGGGTGCTTTCGTGCAGGCTGAGCATGAAATCGGCGCCGGCCTTCGCGCCCTTGAGCAGGTCGTCCGCATTCAACGAGTCGATACTGACCTTGAAGCCTTCCTGCTTCAGCGTGCGGATCATTTCTTCCATCAGCGGAAACGGCGTGCTCGGCAGGCAGCCGATGTCGATCACGTCGGCGCCGTTTCTTTGATAATAGCGCGCGCGTTCGACCGCGGCGTCGATGCTCAGATTCGGCGCATCGACGATTTCGGCAAAGATTTTGACTTGATAACGGCTCAGATCGATTTTGTGCGCGGCCTGGCCGAAGTATTGCGGCAGGTCCTTCAGTTCGTCGGGGCCGCGTTCGATCGGCAGTCCCTTGTCCTCTGACAGTTTTTCCAAATCGCCCCGGCAGCGGCCCGGCACGATGATCCGGTCGGCACCGAAGGTGTCGGTCAGCCGGCGCCCGATCATGTCCGCGGTCATCAACGCTGCGACCTTTATACCCAGCTGATGCACCGTATAGCGGAACTTCGGCTGCATTTTTTCGAGAATCGCCCGCAGCTGTTTTTCCGCCAGTTTGCCGGTCAGAAATAGGATATGTTCGCTCATCCGACGGCCTGCAGGCGTTCTTTGACTTTGCTGATCAGGTCCTCGACCGATTCGACGACGGTGGTGTATTCGAACGCACGCAGTTTTTCGGTGCCTTCGAGATCGATCCTGCGCGGATATACCATCACTTTGCCGCCCGGTGCGGTCGTTTCCATTTCAGGCGCGGTATCGCAGGGGAAAACGATGCTTTGCACCTTACATTTGCCGGCCTGCGAATACAGATTGGTGACTAGCGAGTCGGCGATGCCGAGCACGCATTTGGCGACCGTGTTCGAGGTGGCCGGGGCCATCACGAAGGTGTGATAGTAGCCCTTGTAAAACAGGCCGACCGGCGGCGACGAGGCGGTCTTATCGCGGTAAACCGGCATTATTTCACGGATGTCTTTCAGGTCATAGCCGTACATTCTGAGCACCTCTTCGCCGGCCTGGCTGATGTATAAATCGACATGATCTAGGGTCAACAAAAAATCCAGACACTCTTTGATATAGTGGCCGGAGCCGGTAATGGCCCAGGCTAAGCGCGGTTTATCCATCAATTATTTGTTTGGGGACTGTAAGGTCCGGGTATTATACTCGAAGGTTTGACCACAATTCGTACAGAGGAGTTTGGATTTTGTTTAGAGCTTTCGAGAAACCGCTGATCATGGGGATATTGAACGTGACGCCGGACAGTTTTTCCGATGGCGGAAAATATATCACGATTAGCGCGGCAGTCGCGCAGGCCGAAAAGATGTTGTCCGACGGCGCTGACATCATCGACATCGGCGGCGAATCGACGCGTCCGGGATCGGACCCGGTGCCGGCCTTGGAGCAAATCCGCCGGATCGTGCCGGTGATCGATTCAATCAAAGGTTTATCGCCACGCCTGGCTATCAGCATCGATACGACCCTGGCTGAGGTCGCTGAGGCCGCCTTGCGGGCGGGCGCCGATATCATCAATGACGTTTCGGGCGGCACCGGGGATGCGAAGATGCTGACGCTGGCCGCGCGCCTTGATGCGCCAATTGTGCTGATGCATAGCAAAGGGACGCCGAAAACGATGCAGGATCATCCGTATTATCAGGATGTGGTTAGCGAAGTATTGGCTTTTTTGCGGGAGCGCGTCGAGGCGGCTTTAGCGGTAGGCGTCAAAAGCGAACGGATACTCATTGATCCCGGTATCGGCTTTGGCAAGCGCAAACAGGATAATTTCGATTTGCTGGCGCATCTGGATGCGTTCGTCGAGCTTGGATTTCCGGTGTTGTTGGGGGCGAGCCGCAAGCGCTTCATGGGGTCGCTGTGTAATGTGCAAGAACCGGCGGAGCTGGTCACCGCGACTGCGGTGACGACCGCGCTGGGCGTGATGGCCGGCGTCAAACTGTTTCGCGTGCATGACGTGAAGGAAAACCGCCAGGCGGCGGATGTGGCATGGGCGATCCGGCAGAGCCGAAAACCCGTCAACCGATAGAATGGGTAAAAAATATGCTCCTAGGGGGCATTTTTAATAGGTCCGATTTAAACGCAGTCTTGCATTCCGTTTTATCCTCCTTCCGTATATTCAAAAGTAGCAGGTCTCCACTTAACAGTCTGTTCAATTTTTTTTGCCGCTACTCTTTGGGTTTCAATGGTGAGTAAATTTGCTTTTGTTAATTTGAAGGTTCAAAAATTGTCCTTGAATAGCAGTGCCAGTTGTAACCTGTCTTGCACGTCAAGTTTTTGAAAGATCGAAGTCAGGTGCGCTTTTACGGTGCGCTCGGAAATATTCAGCATTGACGCAATCGCCTTATTACTCAAGCCTTCACTCAACATATTGACGACATCCACTTCGCGATGCGTGAGACGGTCCAGATCCTTTTTAAACTTACTGCGCGTATAAGCAATTTCGTTCTCAACAGAGTTCAATTTAACCTGTTTGCCGATCACTTTGGGTATCAAATCACGGGGTATCCATGCTTCGCCTTTTAATATGCTATTGACGACCTTTAATATCAAATCAGGCGCAACGTCCGCTTCGCAATATCCATGGCAGCCAGCCAGAAAGGCATCGATTTGTTTGTTCTCCGGCCAGTCTGGGCCGATGATCAGACTCTTTAAGCCTAGTTGGGCAAATTGTGCGATGCTTCCCATGTCGGCAGATACAACTTCAGAATGCATAATTGCAATGCCGAAGGAGATTTGCTGAGTTTTTTTGACCGCTGCTTCGTGAACATTCTCAATGAAAATTTCATGTTCGATTGCGAGCATGGATTTCCAATGGTTTGACTCGCGTTGGTCATGAGACAAAATTAGTATATTCGCCACTTAAAAATGAACCTTGTGCAGGATTGATGGAAGCATTAAATGAAGGTGTCATTGGAAGCATACTTTAATGTTCTATCATATTGTTTAAACATAAGAATTTGTTTCATTGGGTAGTCTAGCACAGTTTTTTGTCGGTTCTGAGACGAATCAAATCATAGCTTTTTGTCTTCCCGATTGATGATCGTATCTGCGCTGATGTGCGCCTGTTTGGCTTGTAAGCTCCGTATATCGAGAAATCGTAGCCGTCAGCTTGGCCATCGCGGCCTGGCTTGTTCGCAGAATGACGCGTTTTGGTGACGAAGGCATGCGCTATGACTTTTTCCATTTGGCGAGGATCTCTCGAAATTTGGCGCTATTGCACATTCCGCATAACTAATTAGAATAGTACATAAACTATTTTATGGAGGATGGCATGTCTTATGTCAGTTGCAATGACGCAGGCGAAATCACCGGATTACATCGTTCGCCTCCCGGAGTCGAAACCGAAGTTGAGTGGTTGGAGAGTGGAGATTCCGAAATGCATCACTTTTTACAGTCTTGCGCGGTTACCGAACAGGCTTGGCGCTCTTTGCCGATTCCGATTCCGACATGATCCGGGCGACAGAGGATTTGGTTGAATGGCTGATAGTTAAAAATGTGTTTACCGTGACCGACTTGCCCGAAGTCCTGCAACGTAAGCCCGGCTTCGGAAGGCAATTTCGTGAAGATTTGGGCATGCCGGCCAATTTGATCGGCAAGAGTGAGACGGTTTTTTAGGATGAGCAAGAAAGACAAAACCGCCTTTGTGTGCACGGAATGCGGAGCCGAGTATCCGCGCTGGGGTGGACAATGCACCAGTTGCGGCACATGGAATACGATTAAGGAGGTGCGTCTGGGGACTTCTTCGGGAGACCGCAATAAACGCCAGGACGGTTATGCGGGCAGCAAATCCGAGGTCCAGTTGTTGTCCGATGTCGCCTTAGTTCGCGAGGAAAGGATCCAGACCGGCATGTCTGAATTCGACCGCGTGCTCGGCGGCGGTCTGGTCAAAGGCAGCGTGGTGTTGATCGGCGGTGCCCCTGGGGCAGGTAAGAGCACGATTCTGTTGCAGATCATTGCGCATATTGCGCAGCAGGGCGTAGATGTCCTGTATGTGTCAGGCGAAGAATCGCTACGCCAGATTGCCGACCGGGCGCGCCGGCTCAAGCTGCCTTCCGACAAGATTCTGATGCTTGCAGAAACTTCGGTGCAACGGATTGCCGATGTGATGGATGAAATCAAACCGCAAGTCGCGGTGATCGATTCGATTCAGGTCGTCTATACCGAACAGGCCGAATCGGCGCCCGGTTCGGTGTCCCAGGTCCGAGAGTCTGCAAGCTATCTGACTCAATATGCGAAAAAAAATAACGTCGCGCTGTTTCTGGTCGGCCATGTGACCAAGGATCAATCCTTGGCGGGGCCGATGACCTTGAGCCACATTGTCGATAGTCAGGTGATCTTGGCGGCGACCGATGACGCCAGATTTCGGGTGCTCAGAGCCGATAAAAACCGCTTCGGCAGCGTCGGCGAACTCGGTTTTTTTGCGATGGACAGCGCGGGTCTGAAGGAAGTCAAAAATCCGTCTGCGATGTTTTTGAACCGGCCCGAAAAGCCGTCCTCGGGTAGCGTGGTAACGGTGCTTTGGGAAGGCACGAGGCCATTGCTGGTTGAAATTCAGGCCCTGGTGACCGAGTGCCAATACGGCAATCCGAGACGGCTGGCGGTCGGATTCGATCAAAACCGGCTCGCGATGTTGTTGGCCGTGTTGTCGCGGCATGGTGGCATTTTTACCGCGAACGACGAGATTTATGCGAACGTGGTCGGCGGCATCAAGGTGACCGAAACCAGCCCGGATCTCGCGATCATCATTGGTATCGTTTCGAGTTTACGGGATCGAATCATCCCGCATGACGCGTTCTTTTTCGGCGAAATAGGCTTGAGCGGCGAAATCAGGCCGGTTGCGAACGGTTACGCACGGCTCAATGATGCGGCCAAGCATGGATTCAAAAAAGCGGTGATACCGAAAGCGAATGCGCCCAAAAAACCGATCGACGGCTTGACGGTGTATCCGGTTGCGACGTTGGCGGACGCATTGGATATTGTAGCCGAACTGTAGGCGGGAGCCGTCCCGAATTTCGAGGCCAGCCAAGCAGCGAGGGAGGACAGGATGATCCGGTACTTCTCAGCCCAGAAAAAATTGCAGCGACTTGTCGTTGATGCTGAGAATGTCGTTATTGCTCAATTTGACGATTTTATTCTCGATCGGATCGCCGTTGACGGTCAGCGAGCCTTTGTTTTCGAGTGTCGATACGAAATAGCCGTCCTTTTTACGGGTTACCACGACAATGCCTTGGCCGGGCCGGCCCAATTGCACCATGGTTTTTTTGATCGGGATGATTTTGCCGATATTTTCACCGTCCATGATCTGAAAATTGCCGTTCGGCAACTCGGGCTCGATACCGAACAACGGCGCGACCGGAGGAGGTTCGTTGAAAATAGCTTCCGTAAAAGGTTTGGACACGACTGCCGAATCGGAGCTGCTAAAAAGAACGTGATGTTTGCCCAGAGCAATCATGTCGCTATTGTTTAGGACGTATTGTTTGGTCTTTTCGCCGTTGATCGTAATCGGAAACTCATCCTGTAACGGCCTGATCGTAGAGACGCCGTTATTCAGCGTAATCACGGCGTGAACCGGCGCAATGGCAAGACTGTCTATCGTGACATCGTTGGTTTCGTCACGGCCAATACGCACCATCCCTTCACCAAATGAGAAGGATTCGATTTCTTTGTCTTTAAAATAAACAGTCAGTTTTGGCATTTCAATCAGTCGAGTCATGAAAAATAACTGCCTTAATTATAGACAGTATTTTTTTCGATATTCAAGCAAGTGATGGGATGTAAAAACCGAGAGCGTTAAAAAAAGGAAAATTTCCTGGCCTTTTTGACTGAAAGGCCAGGAAATTATGAGATTGAAGCAGGGTTAAAGTTTATTTGGTCGGCTTGGCGGCGGGTTTTTCCGTCTTTTGATGTGATTGCATTATTTCCATCCGATGCGACATCATTTGCGCACGATGCGCCTTCATCAGCTCGAATTGTTCATTTTTCAGTTGTTCCTTTTTCTTTGCATCGGGTTCCGCCAAAATCCGATTCGAAAGATCGTGCATTTTCAGCATATGATCCTGTTCCATGTGCAGATGCTTGTCCCGTTCTTCTTCGGACATCTGCCCCATTCCGCCCATGCCCCGATGCATCCCCATGCCTTTGGGCATGTTCATCGGTTGATCGGCGGCGGCCGGTGCTGCCGGGCTTTCGGCATGGCTTACGATACTGAGCGGCAACAGAAGAAAAAGCGCGGCAGATAATGTTCTTATTGGTTTCATGGCGTTGGCCTCGGGGTGGGGTGAAAACGTGCGATTGAAATCGATGTTAGGAAGACATTGCCGGAGTCCGGAAAGTTCCATCCAACGGAATCAGACTCAGGGTTAATAGAGCGGAATGATTCGAGTGATATTTTCACGCGGCGAATCCGCTCGGGTATAATCCCGCACATCGAAACCAGCTTAATTTTTGCGATGAGTTATTACAAGCACCATGTATTTTTTTGCACTAATCAGCGCGAAGACGGCAGAAGTTGCTGTGCCGATCATGACGCTCAATCCTTGCGTGATTATGCCAAAGAGCAGATTAAACAGTTGAAGTTGAACGGGCCCGGCAAATGCCGGGTCAATAACGCCGGTTGCATGGATCGTTGCAGCAAGGGGCCGGTGCTGGTGGTTTATCCTGAAGCGGTCTGGTACACATTTAAAGATCGGCAGGATATTGATCAGATTATCCAGGAGCATTTAATTAATGACAGGATCGTCAAGCGCTTAAAAATATAGATCAGTCCGGCGGTTCATTTTTTTTGAAGTTCACGACTTTATTCAACGGACTCAGACTGATTTCATCGATCACGATCTCCGCGCGCGAATTCAGCACATAAGAAACTGTTTCGGCGATATCTTCCGGCAGTATGTAATTGCTTTGATGATCGCCGGGTTCGAAAGACAGACTGTCGAAAAATTCGGTTCTGACCATGCCCGGATTGATCAGCGCGATGCGCAGACGGCTTTTGCCGCATTCCTCGCGCAGAGCCTGAGTGAAGCCGCGCACCGCGAATTTGCTGGCGCAATAGACCGCGCCTTGGCGCGAGCCTTTCAACGCCGCTTCGGAGCCGATAAAGATCAGGTCGCTACGGGCTTTGCTCTTTAAATGCGGCAACAGGGCGCGAGCCAGGAAGGCCTGGCCGGTAAAATTGACCGCCATCAAGGTCTCGATTTGCGTATAAGAAAATTGTTCGAGCGCCCCGAATCGGCCGATGCCGGCGCAAAATACAGCCGCATTGATGTTCGGAAAATGTCGCGTCAGGCCGCCGATTTTGGATGGCAATCCGGCCAAATCGGCCAGATCCAGTTCGAGCGCGTCAAAGCCTTCCCGCGCATGAGCAAACTTACGAATATCCCGAGATACACCGATCACCCGATGGCCTTCAGCCAATAATCGCCGGGCAACGGCCCGGCCGATGCCTGAACTCGCGCCGGTAACCAGAATCGTGCGTTTCACGGCGTGCAGGGAAAGAAATTCTGATCGGCAATGTAGTTCGACAGCAGGTCGCTGCAAAACCGCATCATGTCTTCTTCGAGCGCGCGTTCATAACCGACCATGCCTTGGCTCGACTGCAAGGGACCGGCAAACAGTTTTTCGTCAGGGTAGAGTTTTCGGGCTTTTTTAAAATAGTGCTCCGGTAGGCGGAAGGCGCCGAGGCTGACCGAATGCAGGCGTTCTAGGTCGATGCGCGTAAAGACTTGATCGAAAAATTGCCGGTATTGGCTCTGGTAATCCGGCTGAAAAACGATCGGATCGAAGCGCAGGCCGATCGGCCAACCTTGTTGCTGGAGTTTGCCGATGGCATCGAGTCGACGTGCCAAGGGCGGCGCCTTATGCTCGATTTTTTCGGCAATCGTCTCGGGGCTCAGGCTAAAGGCGACCACGCAACGCGGCAGCGGTTCCCTGACCAGCAAGGTCCGGATCTGTGTGCTCTTGGTGCGCAGTTCGAGCCAGGCATTCGGGATTTCGGCAAAAAACGGCAGGAAATGCGCGGCAAAACCGGTAACCGGCTCCAAGGCCAAGCTGTCGCAATCGTAACCGGAAAAAAAATGCACCGTTTCATCCGGATATGTTTCGGCGATGCGGCGAATATCCTGCTGAAAGTCTTCGTAATTCACAAATAACACATAGTGCGCGGAATGATACATGCCCTGCAGAAAGCAGTAGCGGCAGTCGTACAGGCAATTCAGCATGTGCGAAAAGTAATAGTTTTTGCTCGCGCCTATGCCGTATCCCGATGGGGTCGGCAGCACGAAGTTCTTGAATTTCTCGGCCAGGATCAACGCCGGTCGCTGTTTTTGCAGCCGGAAATTTTGTGCTTTGGGGTTAAAAACCTCGCCATAACGGCCGCACACGATTTGCCGCGCTAGCGGGAAGCGGGCATTGATTTCCTGCACGCGGGGATGGTTTAACAGGTTTTCTTCGATGTAAAGCGTTTCGATCATGCGGGCAGGCGGGTCCGAGAGCGTCAATAACGTTTTATTGTACAAAAATCCGGGCTTGCCCATGCGGATCATTGCATAAAAGTTTGTGGGATCGTAGTGTTGCCGGAAATGATCATTTAAGGGCGAATGGGTCGCGCGTTTGCCTGTCGATTAGGGATAAACCATTTTTGCAATTTATATGCAACAATCGTATGATCGGCCTTGAATCGTGAATCTTAGGGATTGATTTTTCCGGATTGAAAAAAAGCAAAAAGCAAAGCAATTTAAATAAAAGTCTAATTGTTCTACTGTGTGGAGATAATAATGAAAAGAAAAAACCGGCACGGGCAAAAAACAGGAAGTTCTTTTGAAATCCCACTAGGTTTATTGTTGTCGATATTCCATGTATTGGCGCTTGCGCTGGTCTTACAGCAATCGGCTTTCGCGCATCGCGGCAATGAAGACGAAAATGACCCTTGCAGGATTCAGGTCGGCTCCGAATGGATACATTTCGCGGCTTATACCCCCATATTCACTGAAGGCAAAAGCTATTGCAGATCGATTCCGAAGGTTGGTATGACCAATCTGGTTTTCGATTATGAGGGCAAGCAACTCCGTCATATCAGTATCGAGTTTGAAGTGACCAAGGAACCGGAAGGAACGCGGATTTTTTATCGTCCGCCGAACCCCAGCAAGTCGGGTACGGTTGACGGTTCTGTCGATTTCAGCCGATTCGGCGCCGGCAATTATCAGGTTCATGTCACCCTCGTCGAAAATGACAAAAAAGTCGATACGCATATTCCCTTTTCTGTCGGCGTCGAAGGCGATGAATCTTACATCGGCGTCAAAAGAGCTTTGTTCACATTTTTAATCTGCGCGGCGATCATTTATTTGTGCATCAGGTTCGCGCGCGGCAAAGGCGACGATCCTAAAATGCCCGAAGTCACTAAATAATAGGCTAGACGGTGCTTTTTCGTCCACTATTGAAGCGAAGGCAGGCAGAAGATGCCTTTGTTAATTCATTGATCGTTAATTTCTTTACTTCAAGCGAAGGCGCCGGACAAAATCCGTGAGCGAAACGCGAATTTGATTTTTTCCGGCATCGATAGATGAAACCAGAGGGCAGAAATTTAACTTCATGCCAGCCTTCGTTATTTCCTGTCCAGAGATAGCCATGCGCTTTCCAATGCTTAGTCCGCCGTCGGCTTCGTTAGTGATGCTTTTAATTATGGCCTTTTAAAAATTGGCACCGGTTCACCGTTTAGCCTCGTCAATGCCGTTTCCAGTGCGTGCCCGTCAAATTCGGGCAACATCTGGCCGTTGGCCTTTTCAATCAGTTCTAAGGCTGCTGCATATCGCTGGTCCCGCGTCGTCGATTCACCTTCAAGGTCGGGATGCGCTTCGATGTAAAGCGTATCGTCAAGCCATCCGACTTTGATCGGTTGCCTGACGATATAGACCGATGTTCCAATAGGCACTGATTGGTATAACGCCTCGATGTCTTCCGGATACATGCGGACGCAACCATGCGTAATCTGCATGCCGATGCCGTAGATCTTGTCGATGTCGGTGCCGTGAATCAGATAGCCGCCGGGAATATCGAGATGCAACATGTAGGCTCCGAGCGGATTGTGAGGGCCGGGCGGCACTACCGCCGGTAAAGGATCTCCGTTCGCCGCGTGCTCACGACGGATCGATTCCGGCGGATGCCAAGCGGGATCTTTAACTTTGCGGGTAATACGGGTTTTGCCGAGCGGCGTTTTCCAGTCCTGCCGACCGATGCCATGTGCATAGGAGATGACCTGAGGCGATTTCCCCTTTTCTGCGGGCGGATAGTAATACATGCGGTATTCGGCGATGTTCAGGGTAATGCCGTCACGGGGAGTATCCGGTAAAATCCGCCGGTTCGCTAAGCGGATAATCTCGTCCTTTTTGATATGCCAGCGATCGACATCGGGATTCAATCGTACAATTTCCTGTTGCCCCAAAAGGAAACGTCTGGCCACATCGAGCAAAGTTTCGTTTTGTTCGGCACGGGTTAACGGTAAACTTCCATTGAATTCGCTAATGACGCTATCGTTGTTGTTTGCCGGTAAGTTATAAGTGGTTGCCCAGGCTTCGCAATTCAGCGCGGCCGGCAAAATCAAAAAAGCAAAGAATCTGGAAATTTTCATGACGATTTTTTGGAAATCATGAAGGATTAAAAAAACGAGGGCAACAACACTTCCCCGGACAAGGAAATCAGCCCTCACCGTTTATCAAAAAACTTCGGTGCTAAATAATTATATACTAATGCTATGATGCGGGGAATGAAAGCGAAGGCGAAATCCGTAGGGAGTGTCTTCGCCGGCCTAGCGGGAACCGAAATGATGTCTTAAGCAAATGAATGCTGGTTTCGATAATTCAAAGGACGGAGCCTAGACGCGAAGCTCGTCAAGCGTGAGGAGCGTTGGGTTTTAACCTAGAGCTTCGTACGCATGCTGACAGGCTGTCGCGGTTTCTACGGTTGGTTGCTTACCTATGTAAGGCTTATGGATTCTTGATTCCGAGTTTATGTCACCCCGGAAACTCGGAATTGTCGCCAAGTATTTGCCGGGCCAACTGGTTTCCTGCTTCAACCAGCGGATGAATCATAAAATCCGCTCCGAGTTGTCCTAATTGCTGTTTCTCATCAGGGAGATAACAAATCGTGCCGATCTGTCCTGCGTAGCCTCTTTTTCTGAGTTGGCGAACCGCCGAGCATCTTGCGTCAAATTCAGGTAGGGTAAGAATAATGCCTTTAATCCGCTCCAACGGCAGCCCAGACCATAGCTCGGAGTCTTCCGCATCGCCGTAAATCACACGCCTGCCTTCGGCTAACAGGCTTTCCAAAACGGTCGGGTCGGCATCCAAACCGACGACCCGCTTTTCTCGTTTATGCAAGGCAAGATAGGCGGATAGTCCAGTGCGCCCCATCCCCACGACCAGCCATTCCGCTACGCCGATGGATTCGGGCAGTCGGTCCGGGTGCCCGGATTTTTTCTCGAAGCTGGTTAGAAACGACTCAAATCTGGAAAATAATTGATGCGAATATCGGTTCAACGGCGCTGCGACCGCAAGTGATCCGGCTACCGCCAAGGCGATGGTTGCGTTCCATTCCGGCGATATCAGATTAGCCTTAACCACCGCATCGGTGGTGATCAAGGCGAACTCGCTGTAGGTCATCAATGCCAGCGAGGAGATAAAGGCGGTGCGCGAACGTAATCCGGCCAGCAAATATAACGCGAAGAACAATATACCTTGCAACGGCAATATCCCAAGTAACTCAATCGCTTGGATGATTTGATCGGGATTCGGCAAATCCGCCAGGCCGATTTGCAGAAAAAATGCGACCAGAAAGACTTCCTTAAGGCCCCAGAGTTTTTCGGAAAGATCTTCGATTTGGGGGTGAGCGGATAGCATTACCCCCATTAGCAAGGCGCCAATATCGGGTGAAATGCCGACGTTTTCGGATGTTACGCCGCCGGCCAGCGCCAGCGAAACGCCAAGCAGAAGCCGTAGCTCATCGGCCCGACTGACCGTGAGCAAACGATGCGCCAACGGGCGCAAAAGAGGTAAAAACAGCAAGGCGAAGGCCCAATACGACGGCTGTCTGCCGTCGGCGAAAGCCAGCAATGCTATCGCCACGATATCCTGTAGTATCAATATACTGAGCACGTCCCGGCCATGCAGGGAAGAAAGCTCGCCATTGTCTTCCAGTACCTTGATCGCGAGCACTGTGCTGGAAAAAGCCAAGCTTGCTCCCAATACCAACCCGCCCAGGGTTTGTTCGCCCAGCAACAGAAATACAACGCCGGATACCCCGGTTACGGCCAATAAATGCAAACCGCCGACGCTTAACACTTCGCGCCGCAGCAGGGAGCGCAATTTAAGCTTCAATCCAACCGTGAACAGCAATAACTCTATGCCGATGTCGGCCAGATGAGTCAATGTATGCCCGGATTCGATGCCTAGGAAGTGCAGAATATAGCCGGCGGCTAAATAGCCGACCAGCGGGGGAAAAGATAAACGATTGGCGATTAGACCTACGATATAAGCCGTACCTACCCAAACTAATTCCATCATATGCGCGTTGTCCTGTTTTATTCGAGCAATCCGGGCAATTATGGGGGCGTATTTTCATTAATAAAGGTCTTACGGCAATTCAACGCCCCGCCGCCGATGCCATAATGTTATGCCTTGCATGACGGATTACGAGACATTCATTGTTTCTTATGGCACAAATGTCATTAAATTGATTTTTGAACCATAACAAGGTAAGTCATTGAGGGAATTCGACGTGCGGAAAGTCTTTTCTTCCCTTCAGCTTACGGTTTGCGCGTCTCGTCTAATCCGTTCTACGAGTCTCATGCGATTCAAGATCAGAGCCAGCCGAGGCGCTTACAAGCGCCATATACGAGGTACACGCCAAGGCCGCAAACAAAAAGGCCAAAGATGAGGCGGAGCATCTGCCCGCTCATTTGATTCGCGAAGTAAGCGCCAAACCATGAGCCAATAAACATGGTGGCAGCCAAAATTACGGCTGCTCGAATATCTACATTTCCATGCCGGTAATACTCGAAGGCTGCAGCTAAACCGATGGGCGGAAGCAGCACCGCAAGTGACGTTCCCGTAGCCATGTGTTGAGAGAAACCGGCCCAATAAATCAATGCGGGTACGATAACAATGCCTCCGCCGACGCCGAAAAGGCCGGCCGCAATTCCAGCGATGACGCCGATAATTACATGTATGAGCCATAGCGGCATAGGGTTCTCCCTTCTAACAATATTGCGGTACTAAATGTCCCGGCAAAGAATAATGACTGGATAACGGGCAGCCTACTTTGAATAATGAAATACTATGCTTCAATTCATACATAAGATCGGACTACTCATGGGATTGCCTAATAAAATCGAGCAACGACAGGTTTAAAACATTCCCGCAAAGGGCCGAACCCAGACCCATTCGCCGGCCAAAACACGGTCTCTGTCATGCTCTAAAATGATAAATGCATTGGCCAAACTCATCGAACTTAGCATGCCGGAGCCTTGTAGGCCGGTGGTTCTGACTGTCCACTCACCCATGTGATTTTGCTCGATAATGCCGCGCTGCACTTCGGTGCGGTCCGGTTTTTTGCGCAGGTTTTCCAGAGTGCGGACCTGGAAAACCGGGGCGATCGGTTTGTGGGTGACGCCGAGCATTTTTTCGAGCGCCGGCAAGACCAAAATATAAAAGGCCACCATCACCGCCACCGGGTTGCCGGGTAGACCGAAAAATACCGCACTCCCTATTCGGCCGAAGGCGAGAGGCCTTCCGGGTTTGATCGCGACTTTCCAGAAGCCGATGTTTCCCGAGGTTTGTAGGGCAGTCTTGGTGTAATCGGCTTCGCCGACCGAGACGCCGCCGGTCGAGACGATGACGTCGGCAAAGCTGCCGGCTTGTTCAAAAGCATTCAGCAGCGCCTCGGGCCTGTCTTCGACGATACCGAGGTTGATCGCTTCGATGTCGGGGCGGTCGAGCGCAGCGAGCAGGCTGTATCGGTTGCTGTCGTAAAGGCCGTCAGGCGCCGTTGTTTGTCCGAGGCTGAAAATTTCGTCGCCGGTCGAAGCGATCGCGATTCTGAGCTTGCGGGTCACATTGATTTCCGGGATGCCCATCGATGCGATCAGGCCGATGTCGGGCGGAGTCAGAAATTTCCCCGGATGCAGGATCGTTTGCCCTTGATTGATGTCTTCTCCTGCCTTGCGCACGTTCTGGCCTGGCTTGTGGCGGCTGTCGATAACGATCGCACTACCTTGCAATTCGGCATGCTCCTGCATGATCACCGTGTCGAGCCCTTCGGGTATTACTGCTCCGGTCATAATGCGCAGGCATTGTCCGCGGCTGACGGTTCCGTGGAAGGGTTCGCCGGCGTATGCCTTGCCCGCAATGTCGAAAACCCGCGTGCCTGCCGCGGGCAAATCGGCGGAATGAATGGCATAACCGTCGACGGCGGAATTGGTATGTCCCGGCACGTTGAAACTCGCGGTCACTGCTTCGGCTAGCGTGCGGCCGCGCGCGCTCTCGATATTCACGCGCTCGTAAGCCTTTATGACAGGCACGCCGACCAGGATGCGGGCCAGCGCTTCGTCGAGCGGAATCAGGCCGGGTTCGTTGATGTCATTGCAACTGGGTTGAGTCGTGATCATTTGCGTGTGCTGGGTCCTGTAATCGGGATGCCGTTGCTCATGAAGCTTAAAAAATATTCGAGATTGCGGAGGATAGCGCTTTGCGCAGGTTGCGCTTCGGCTTTGATTTGCGACAGACATTCGCGAAAGCGCCGGTGCAGCGTGCCCATCTCTCCCCATTTTAACCGATAAGTCGGCCAGTTGCCGGTGTGGCCGAGCGAGGCGCTGAGGATTTCCGAGCGGATGCGTTTGCCGGCATTCTGCACATGACAGGTCGCGCAGGCGAAATTCAGTTGGCCTTGGCGCCGGTAATAAAAATCCTTGCCCTGTTGATAGGCCGCCAAGGCGCGCGGGTCGTCTTCGGGTATGACGATCTCGATCGTTTTACCGCGCGAGGTATAGGCCATATAGGCCAGCAATTGAGTGATGTCGCCTTTTTCGGCGTCCAACAATTGTTCCCGGTTGCTTTCTCGGCAATCGTTCAAAGCCTTCGCGAGGGTGACGGCTTCGCCTTTATCCTTGTCCCATTTTGGATAACGATGCGCGATGCCGATCCCGTGGTTCGGAAAGCAGTCGGCATAATGGCGGCCTGTTTTAGGAAATGGCGCGCTGAACAGCTTTTCGCCTTGATCTATCGCATCTTCATAAGGCGGAAATTCTTCGATCGCAAGCCAGGACTCGCGTGCGACCGGATCGATCGCATAGATGCCGTTGGCGTAATCCTGCAATTGCAATTGCGGGAAAAGTTGGCGGTAATGTTCTCTGAATTGTTGTTGATCTTGTTGCGGGCCTGCTTGCAAGGGGAGAGAAGCTAACAAAAGCGGAGATAGCAGCAAGGCGCAAGGGGCTATCGAAGGGTACGCTGCGCGTACTTTTTTAAGGCTTTGAACACACGCAAAAATCTGAAAAAGGTACGCGCAGCATACCCTGTAGTTATTTGAGAACATGCTCTTCGCTGTCTTTATTGGCGAGGTTGTCGAGCCATTCGATTTTGATTTTGTCGCCCGGCTCTCCGCCTTTCAGCATGAACGCAAAATAAGGGTCTTTCGAAATGCTTGCGCCCATTTGGCAGTTCACGATCACTTTGCCGTTATGACTCAATGTCAGTTCCTGGATATGATGCGCCGGAATCAACTGATTCGTCTTAGGGTCCTTGTTGCGGCCGGTTTCCATCGGATGCGTGATCAGCATTCTGATCTGGGTCTTGTCGTCGATGCGTTTGGCGCGAATTTTGATGCTCGACATCTCAGCCTCCACAGCCGCCGATCGTGACTTTGACTAATTGTCTGGCGCTGTATAAACCGCTGCCAGTTTCCGTGATTACAATCACCTCGGAGGTTTCGGCCATTTTTAAGCGTGCCGAAATGAAAGGATCGAGTTCGGGCGAAAGTTCGAAGCGGGCTGCCAGCGGCACCGGGTTTTTCGCAACCAAAATCGATACGGTGCGCACATCGGGTAGGGTGCTGCTGACCGTGATCGGTACGACCGCGCCGTTTTCGGCGATTGTCGGAATTTTGATTGCGATGTCTTTGCTGTCGGTGATTTTTTGATCCTTGAACAGATGTTTCAAAGTATCTTCGAGCGGACCTTGTTTGAAGTTTTCGGCTTGCCATTTGGCGAAGACGCTAAACGGTGCTAGCCAGCCCAGGGATGAAGCCAACGGATAGGTGCTGAAAGTCAGCGCTTTTTTGATGAAGGATCGGCGGGTTTCGGTCATGGTAGGCTCCATAGATAATCGACAACCTGATCGATTTCCTCGGCGCTCAGGATGTTGTTCTTGCCGAACGGCGGCATGCTGGTTTCGGGATTGAAGCGCGTCGCATCGAAGATTTGCTCGCGGAGTTGCGGTTTGTCCTTGAAGCGATTTCTCAACACAACAAGAGGCGGGCCGATGTTGCCGGGTGATTCGCCGTCGTCGATCGCATGACAGGCCAGACAGTTGCCTTTATTGCGGTCGAAAGCCAGTTTTTTGCCTAAGCTCAAACGCTCTTGAGGGATTTCAGCGACTTCGGCGCAAGCAACCAGGAGTCCAAGCAAAATCGGCAAAAAGCGTTTCATCGGCGGGTTATTGGTCGAACAGCCGCAGATAGGCGCGGGTAGAGACTTCCGGTTCGCGGTCGAAAATGCCGCCGATTACGGCCAGCAGGTCGGCGCCGGCGGCAAGCAATTGCGCGCCGTTTTCGGGTAAGATGCCGCCAATCGCGACGACCGGAATCGACAGCGCCTGTTTGGCTTGCCGAAGCGTATCGAGTTGGGCGGGGGCGGCCAATGGCTTCGAGTTCGAAGGAAAAAATCGCCCGAAGGCCGCATAGGTAGCGCCGTGTGTTTGAGCTTCCAGGGCTCGATCGAGCGAGTTGTAGCAGGAGAGGCCGATGATCGCATCTGCGCCGAGCCGCTCTCTGGCTTCGCCGATATGCCCATCATCCTTGCCGAGATGCACGCCGTCGGCGCCGGCCTGCAAGGCCAGTTCGACATCGTCATTGACCAGCAGCGGGACATTATGCCGGTGGCAGACTCTGACCAGTTCGCGGGCCAGTGCCAGCGCGTCGCGCGGATTTTTGTCGCGGTATTGCACGACGGCCGTGCCGCCGCGAATCGCCGCCTCCACTTCGTCGATCACGGTACCCTGCGATTTATGATCGGTTTGAGTAATCGCGTACAGTCCGCGCATCGGAAATTTCATACTCCGGCCTCCATCCAGAACAGTCGGTCCGGATTGTGCTGTCCCTTGCCGGGCAGATAACTGTGGTGCAGTGCATTCCAAGTATATTCTTGCGCTTCGCCGATCGACTGCGCCAGTGTCAGCCCCTGTGCGATCAAACCGGCAATGCTGGCCGCCAAGGTGCAACCGGAGCCGTGGTAATTTTCAGGCAGACGGTCCCAGTGATAGGTTTCCAGACAGCGGCGATCATGATACAGACGGTTGCTGACCTTCGGTGTGGTTTCATGGGTGCCGGTAATCAGTACATAGCCGCAGCCTTTGTCGAGCAAGGCCAGTCCGCACTGATCCAGATCGTCAAGCTCGGCCAGTTTGCGGGCTTCGTAACTATTCGGGGTCAGCACGGTCGTAAAGGGCAGCAGAAGATCGACGATTGCATCGAGCAATTGCCGATCCGCCACCGCCGCGCCGCCGCCTGCCGCGAGTACCGGGTCGAGCACGACCGGGATGTGCGGATGCTCTTGCAGTATCGCATGGATCGCCGCGGCGGTTTCGTGATGGCCTATCAGACCGATTTTGAAGGCTTTGACGTCCAGGTCCGCCAGTACGGTGTTCGCCTGGTCGATAATGTCGGCGGGATGTTGCGGCAGCAGTTTTTTGACATTGCGAGTGTCCTGCTCGGTCAGCGCGGTGATGACGCTGGCGGCATGGCAGCGGTGGCTGACCAGCGTTTCGATATCGGCCTGCACGCCGGCCCCACCGCTCGGATCGTGGCCGGAAAAGCAGAGAACGACAGGGCGTGTGATCGGCATTGTGATGTATTGAAGGTAATGCTAAATAAATCATTTTAACCTGAAAATCGAGTGAGCGCTGGTTCGATCATGCTACGTTTTGTATTCGGCGCAGTCATTCCTACGGATTTTTTATGAGGACAGCGTCGGAGGGATAAGTCCAATACTTTGGCAGCTTAGCGGATGCGCTAGGCTTATCCACGCTGCACGCCGTTTTCCGAAAACTTGACTGTAGAAGTATGATAGAAGCTTAACTGGAGGAGTTCTTTGTTCATCGCGCTCCCGCCTCGGTCAAGCCCAGACCGCCGGTCAGCATTTTTGGATGATTCATGGCTTTACATATCAGGAAAATTGCGTACAATAGGCAGATTAAATTTTTGAATTAAATGTTTTGAGGAAAACTTTAATGGTAACCATCCGCCTTACTAGAACCGGCGCAAAAAATCGTCCTTTTTATCATGTCATCGTCGCCGACAGCAGAAGCGGCCGCGACGGTCGTTATATCGAGCGTGTCGGCTTCTTCAACCCATTGGCGCGCGGTAGCGAAGTCAGGCTGCGTCTGGACAGCGAGCGTGTTGAATACTGGAAATCCAATGGCGCGCAACCTTCCGACCGTGTTGCGAGACTGATCAAAGACGCTGCGAAGGCAACCGCCTAATACAGGTTTTGACCAAAGAACACGATAACACCGTCGACGTCGGTAAAATCTCCGGCGTTTTCGGAATTAAAGGCTGGTTAAAGATTTTTTCTTACACCAGCCCGAAGGAAAACATCCTGAATTATTCGCCTTGGCTGCTGATAAAAAAGGGTGAGACGAAGATGGTCGAAGTCGTCAGTGGTCATCAGCAGGGCGGCGGCATCGTTGCTCAGATCAAGGATGTGAACGATCGCAATCAGGCCGAAACCTTGGTCGGTTGGGAGATTTTCATACACCGCGAGCAACTGCCCGCAACGTCCGAAGGCGAATATTACTGGTCCGATTTGCTCGGACTGGAGGTCGTGACGACCGGCGGCGTGGTGCTAGGTGTGGTGGACAACCTGCTCGAAACCGGCGCGAATGACGTGTTGATCGTCAAAGGCGAACGCGAACGTGCGGTGCCGTTTATCAAGGGCCAAGTGATCGTCAAGATTGACCGCGAAGCCGGCCGAATTACGGTCGATTGGGACCCTGATTTTTAAACGCCGGCATGCGTTTTGATGTCGTCTCGATCTTCCCGGACATGGTCGCCGCAGCCGCAAGCTATGGCGTGACCGGCAGAGCCATCGAACGGCAACTGGTCAGTCTGAACGTATGGAACCCCAGGGACTATACCGAAGACCGGCACCGGACCGTCGATGACCGGCCTTATGGAGGCGGTCCGGGCATGGTGATGAAATACCCGCCCCTGCATGATGCGGTAACGGCGGCTAAAGCGGCGGGTGCAAGCCTCGCCAAAGTGGTTTATTTAAGTCCTCAAGGCAAGTTATTGACCCAGGAAATGTTGGCCGAGGCCAGTCAGCTCAGTCAATTGATTCTTGTCGCAGGGCGTTATGAAGGCGTTGACGAACGTTTCGTCGAGCTCGATTGTGATGAGGAATGGTCGCTCGGCGACTATGTGATCAGCGGCGGCGAGCTAGCGGCTTTGATCGTGATCGACGGCATTACGCGCTTATTGCCCGGCGTGCTGGGCGATGAAGCCTCCGCAGAGCAGGACTCGCACTGGAACGGATTGTTGGATTGTCCGCATTTTACCCGGCCCGAGCATCTGGATGGCTATCCGGTGCCGAAGGTGTTGTTGGGCGGCAATCATGCCGAAATCGAGCGCTGGCGGATGAAGCAGGCGCTCGGCAGAACCTGGCAGAGACGCCCGGACTTGCTGGCAGACAAGCAGCTAAGCCCGGAACAGCAAGCCCTGCTGAATGAATTTAAAATTGAAGTTGATGTTTATTAGGTGTGGTAATGAGCAATATTATTGAAGCATTGGAAAAAGAACAATTAAAACAGATCCCGGACTTTTCGACCGGCGATACCGTGGTCGTACAGGTCCGCGTCAAGGAAGGCGAGCGTGAAAGAATCCAGGCGTTCGAAGGCGTCGTGATCGCAAAGCGCAACCGCGGTTTGAATTCTGCATTCACCGTCAGAAAAATTTCGCACGGCACCGGCGTCGAGCGCGTTTTCCAAACGCACAGCCCGTTGATCAGCGAAATTCAAGTCAAGCGCCGCGGCGACGTACGCCGGGCGAAGCTGTACTACTTGCGTGATTTGACCGGTAAGGCAGCGAGAATTAAAGAAAAGCTGTAAGAAGTTTTTCGCGGAAGAAAAAAGGCGGCCTTGGGCCGCCTTTTTTTTGCCTGGCATAATGAGGGCGGGTTTTTAGCTTCCGTAGGATTTGTCGACTTAGGGAGGATGTCCGGAAAGCCGGGAAGGGTGGAAACGTGCTTTTCGTGCCCACGCTGAACGGGTTTACAATGCCACAAGCGGGACGGGGTTTGCAACCCCGTCCCCAACGGTTCTACAATGCCTGAGCTTAATGGCCATGTTTAATGAATGCAAAACGTCCGGACGGGGCAACATGCCCCGTTCGACGGCGGTCGCCTTTTTTTTGATTGCTTTTTTGCATCGATCCATTGTGATTGATTTGTCTATGGTGGTTTGCTGTGCGAAACCACTCTTCGAGCCAACATAAGCTGCTATATTTACTGGACCCTGTCTTATTCTTGAATTGTTTTTGGTCAGCCAGATAAATGACTGTAATCTCATTATTGCCCGGACAAAATATATCTCTCCCGGGCGGGACGCCGCTGTTAATCCGTTTTGATGCGCTTAAACCTCATCCAAGCTATGAAATCGATAGTTGTGCGTTCGCTCTCAACCGGCACGGTAAAGTGCGCAGCGACGCCGATTTTGTGTTTTTCAATCAACCCGTATTTTGTGCTGGGGTCCTACAGAAGCAGTCTTCAGAGCATGAATTTTTCGTCAATCCGCAATTACTCCCTCCGGATGTCAATCAGGTCGTTTTTTCGCTGAGTATCTACGACGGTTTGAGCAAGAAGCAAAATTTTTCCGTTTTATCCGCGTGTCGCGGCGATGTAATCAATTCTATTAGCGGGGAAAAGATTGCTGAGTTTGTCTTAAACACCAAGGAAATGACCGAAATAGCGTTACTATTTTTCACGCTATATCTGAATAACGGCCAATGGAAGTTGAGGGCGCTCGGGGATGGTTTTAACGGAGGGCTGGATGCGCTGGCCGCTCATTTCGGCGTGGACGTCAGCGAAGGTGAAACCAAACCGTCTCAGCCGGCTGGCAGTGAAATTGCAGCAGAGATTGACGAATCTGATGTAGGTCGGAACGGGCAATCCAGTAACTGTAGCTCAAAATCGATCCATAAAAAAAATCCGCTCGAAATTGCCAAAGACCTCCATGCAGCATTGATCGGAGCCAGTGAAACCATTCCAATGGCGGAAATTCCCAAACAGAAATTGGTCGAAATTTCTGAAGTCACAAAAAAAATGATTGCGGTATTGGAGCATATTCATAAGTCAGTCGTGCCACTCGATCTGACCAGTGAGGATGGAGTTTTCGTTAATAATCTGGTGGTATGGAAAAGTTTGCAGCCCGGTTATGTTTTAAAAAAACACATTCAATTTCAGCGACTTTTGAAAAATTCCAAAACGCTTGGGATCTTGCACAAAAACGCGATCGACATTCTATCGGTATATAAGTTTTCAGATCTTGAAATTAACTTGTCATATAAAATTGGCGATTTTTTCTCGGCCAATTACCCTTTTTACCAGGCATTCAAAGCCTTGATCACGCAGAACCAATTGGGGCCGGCCTGCTTGACCGCACGCGTCAAAGAAGCCGTCGAAATCAACGACTTTCTACAAAGCCTTCAAAAAGCCGGTGTAATTGCTCCTTTCCAAATACAATTATATGTTTTTAATAGTAAAGAATGGGTAAATACTGATGTCGGAAAGCTTAGAAGAATACGCTCTCAAGAAAACAAAATACGCTTCAATATCACGTTGATCGATCCGACAACTCACCGAGACCTGATTACCGGGCACTGGTTCAACGCCTTTGCCTACAGCATAATTTCGGACCATCTAAGTCGGAATCAATTACTGCACGAAATCTACTCGCGTGTCAGTTATCAGTCGCCGTCGGAAATTTTCAAATCAAAAGGCGATTTCGATATTGTCGCTTTGGCGGGAAAAACCATTTTGGCAGTTGAGTGTAAATCAGGCAATTTGAAAGAAGCTTTAAATGTTGATCAAATGATCGATAAAATGAAAGGGCTGGAAAAAGTCTTTGCGACCGTCGGTTCGATGCAATATCAGTATCAATTTTTAATGATTTATAATCCTTTTGCGAGCATTGATCAAGCTATCCTAGATAAGCTGTCCAACGCTGGAGTCAGGCCTGTGATGCCTAGCGAGATTCGGGGGGTGATTTTTAATCTTTTCAGTAAGTAGCCCGAATGAAACGCAGCGGAATCCGGGGAAGCGCTGATATCGATGCGTTTCATTCGGGCTACACGCTGCGGGTTGGATAGTCAGGTAGGGTCGGCACGCGCTTTTCGTGCCTACGCGGAACGGATTTGCAATGCTTGAGCGGGTCGAGGTTCGCAACCCCGCCCCTAACGTTTGGATAGCCCTCGCAAACGAGAATTATCAAGATTGTCCATGCCTCTCCAATGGACGCCGACGGGATGAATATCCCGTCCGGCCGCAGGATTTTATCTCCGATAGGGTCAGTCGGCTGAGTAAGGATACCAAAAAAATTATTGTGATGAGTATTGTTACCTATTTTTGTCGTAGACGGGTTATGGGCCGATCTTGTGGACACATAAGGTGGCCGAATCATTAGCAGTTAATGAATGATGTCTTGCAAAGCGATCGAGATTAAACCTTTCTAAAGAATATAGATCACTCACAAAGTGAGTATCCGTATGACCGAGAGGGAGCGTAAAACGCTCATCGATTTTTCAATTGAAGCGCAATAAGTAGATTAGGGAGGCTTTTTAGGGTATTACCGACTACTTACATGTTTATAAACTCAGCCATGGCAAAGAGTTGATAAACGACTCAATTCCATCAAATATGCGAGGAGCCTGTTATGTTTAGAAAGTACAGCTTTATCCTAATGCTGTCCATATTGGCAATGCCGGCATTTTCAGCGAATTCCGAAAAATCTTCTGCTTACTCCAAGGGGGTAAAAATTCTTCTCCAATTTCACACTATGTATGGGGTAAATGAGCCGTTTTTATCGCATAATCCTTCAGTTGATAGTGATCCCACTGTCAGGGGAATACTCGGCGATTATCAACCCTGGCAGATTGCCAAATCTGTCGATGGGAAATTGTTTTCGAACGGAAAGCTGATTATTAACATCAAAGGACTCATTTTTAATAATCCGCCGCCAGCTAACAATGATAACGATGAAGACCACTTTCGAGCACTCGTGAGTTGTCAAACTGCTTCCGACGGTGCAGCTTCCCCTTTCTCCACTTTTATCACTGGTCCTTTTCCGGTCCACAAACCTATCGGCAAGGGCAATGCCAATATCAAAGCACAAATTAATCATCTTCCCAATCCGTGCTTGGCACCTGTCGTCATGATCTTAAATGGCGACCATAATGAAGGAGATGTGTGGTTTGCCGTGACCGGCAATTAAACCGGCTATCCGTTAACAATGAATCGGGTAGGGTGGCACGCTTTTCGTGCCTACCCTACATTTAATGGCTTTTGCTATAATCAAAATCTGATTGGTAACTGCATTTAGTTATGTCACGTTATTGGCGCGCCGATATTCCGGGGGCAACTTACTTTTTCACGATGGTCACCTATCGCCGCCGCTCGATTCTTTGCAATGCTGCGGCATTGCGCGATGCGGTTAAAACGGTTCAATCGCGTCATCCTCACCATCGATGCGTGGGTTTTACTGCCTGACCATTTGCACTCTTTGGACATTGTCGGCGGGCGACGCCGATTATTCAATGCGTTGGAATTCGATCAAACGCAGGGTGTCTTTGGCTAGTGCTCATCATTATCACCGGACGGACTTGAACCGCCCTGGGTTTGATGGAGGCTTCAACTTTTGAGAAGATGAAGCTATGAAAGAGAAAACCACAAACCATTATTCACCCGAATTTCGGGAACGAGCGGTTCGCTTGGTGCG